>JBEPYD010000368.1:0-4712 GCA_041641575.1 Bacteroidales bacterium | reverse complement strand
TTAGTTTTTCAGCTGCTTCTTTAAAAGCGCTCATCGCTGTTTCCAGCTTGTCATCACTTGTAGCAAATGAAATGCGTATACATTTTGGCTCACCGAATGCCTCGCCGGGTACAGTGGCAATATGTGCATTTTCAAGTAAATAAATACAAAAATCCGTAGAATTTTTTATGGTTGTTTTTCCGTCGCTTTTACCATAATAGGCACTTACGTCGGGGAAAATGTAAAATGCACCCGCGGGAGTATTAAATTTCACGTCAGGAATTTCAGCCAGCAGCTTCATGATTAAATCGCGCCGGCGCTGAAAAACCACCCGCATTTTTTCTGTTGTTTCCGGGGGTGAATTTAGCGCGGCTATAGAAGCCTGCTGAGCAATGGAAGAGGGGCCTGTAGTGACCTGTCCCTGCAGTTTGGTGCACGCTTTTGCCAGCCAGGCAGGGGCTCCCATGTAACCAATTCGGTAACCCGTCATGGCATATCCTTTTGAAACGCCATTAATGGTAACTACCCTGTCTTTGATGAAATCAAATTGGGCAAAAGATTCATGCTTGCCAATGAAATTAATATGTTCATAAATTTCATCTGTAATGATAAATATCCTTTCATGGTGGGCAATTACTTTGGCAAGCGCCTCAAGCTCATTTTTTGTATATACACTGCCGGTTGGGTTTGATGGCGAGCAGATTAGTATGGCTTTGGTATTTGGTGTGATGGCATTTTTTAATTGCTCAGGAGTTATTTTAAAATCATTCTCAAGGGTGGTATCTAAAATAATGTTTTTGCCTTCAGATAATTTTACAAGCTCTGCATAACTAACCCAGTAAGGGGCGGGTACAATAACTTCATCACCAGCATCTACAAGTGCCAAAAGTGCGTTTGCAAGGGAATGCTTGGCACCATTTGAAACTACAATTTGCTCAGGAGCATAGTCAAGATTATTTTCGCGCTTAAATTTTTCTGATATTGCTTTGCGCAACTCAGGATATCCCGGAACGGGGGAGTAAAAGGAGAAATTGTCATCAACTGCTTTTTTTGCTGCTTCTTTGATATGGTCCGGTGTGAAAAAATCTGGCTCTCCTACACTTAAATTGATAACATCAATGCCCTTTGCCTGCATATCTTTGCTTTTCTGATTCATCGCAATGGTCTGGGATTCACTGAGGTTTTTAATCCTTTTTGATAAATGTTCCATGGTTTATTTTTAATTTTGGTAAATAAAGTTTAAAAATACGTTATTAATTTCAAATTGCTTATTATTGTAATTAAAAATTAACAACTTCATATGGAAATCTTCCTGGAAATACTGAAATATGTTATTCCTTCAATTGTACTGTATTTTTTGGTGATGGGACTTACCAAACAGTTTTTTAAAAGAGAAGAAAACCGACTCAAATTTGAGTTGCGTTTAAAAACAGACGATACCATATTGCCTCTTCGTTTGCAGGCATATGAAAGGATATTGCTTTTGCTTGAACGTATTTCGCCTGACTCTATGATCATGCGGCTGAACCGGCAAAATATGTCGGCTCGGCAATTGCAGCAGGAATTACTTTCAGCCATACGTTCTGAATTTGAACACAACCTTTCCCAGCAATTATATATTTCCAGGGAATCCTGGGAAATACTCCGATCGGCCAGGTCCAACCTTATTCAATTAATCAATGCTACTGCCGATAGAATTGAACCCAACGCCCCCTCCTTTGAACTCAGCAAAGCACTTTTAGAAGCAATTATGGAGGCTGAAGCTTCTCCTACCACAAATGCCATTGCTTACATAAAAAAAGAAGTAGAGGATATGTTTTTTTAATGTCTCATTTACTGTATATAAGCTAATTTTTTGTTTATTAGCATGTTAAAATATTTTTTTAACCAAATACCGGTTTAATGTGTTAATATGGCAATGAGTACCTGAAATTGAATTTTTGTGTAAAGCTTTATATAGTAAAACAATTATTAATTTATTTGAAAAATGTAGTTATGACACTTAAAAAAACAATATTTGCAACATGTATATTCTTTTTCGGGTTATTAACTGAATCCGTTTATGCACAATTAGTGATTGAAGCGCAGTTACGTCCAAGGCTTCAGGTTAGAGATGGATACAGAAAACCAGCAATTCCTGATATGAAGCCGGGAATAGCCATAACCCAGCGTAGCCGGCTGATGACCTATTACTCCAAAGACAATCTTAAAACTGGTTTTTCCTTTCAGGATGCCCGCATTTGGGGTGAGGTAGGAGACAGAACTGATGCTGGTACCATGAATATTTCTGAAGCCTGGGCTGAATATTTTTTTACAGAAAATGTTTCTTTAAAAGTAGGCCGGCAACATATGGTATATGATAACCAGCTGCTGTTGGGAATGACCAACTGGAATGATGTTGCCACTTCACATGATTTGGTATTAGGTAAACTCCAAAACGATGGGTTTAAACTTCACCTTGGATTTGCTTATAATAACACCCGAAATGGATTAAGTGCAAATCCGTATTATGTTGATAATTTTTACAGGTCTATGATTATGCTATGGGCAGAAAAAGCTTTTGTAAGCGGGATAAAGGCATCCTTTATGAGCATTACTGAGGGACATCAGGATGAGGAATCTGAGGATTTATCAACTTATTATCGTACAACCAATGGCATTTATGCCACGCTGCCTTTTGCCAGTGATGCCATAGTTTTGCACGGGCAGGGATATTACCAGGCAGGAGAAATGGTGGGTGGAACCGATATCAGTGCTTTCTATCTGGGCGGAGACATTACATTTAAATTGTCAGATGCACATAATCTAATTGCTGCCACAGAATATTATTCAGGAACCGACCAAACTGACCTTACCAATGATGAAATGAATACGTTTGATTATTTATATGGACTAAACCACGGATTAAGGGGATATATTGACTATTTCTTTGATATACCTACAGAAACAAAGAATGGTGGTTTAATGAATAATTATTTGAGATTGAGAAGCAAATTTGGGAGCTCACTCTCTACGGAAGTAACCGCACATGTATTTAGTCTTGCAAATAACGTAATTAATATAAATACATTTGAGGAGGTTGATCCTTACCTTGGTACAGAACTAGATTTTTTAGTAAAATATGCTTTTTCTCCTGAATTTAGTGCTACCCTGCTTTATTCTACCATGTTTAATACCGAATCTATGGCATATATCAGAGACGGTGGTTCTGATGATATTGGCCAATGGTTTGCTGTGGTGCTGAATTTTACGCCTACCTTATTCGATAGCTCCAATCAATAAAAAAATATTACCTTTTTAATGAATGCCATCCATATATAAATTTGGATGGCATTTTTTTTTGACATGGTATAGTATTTTATAATACATTTATGGATAACAAAAATCACCACCACTTTCATGTTGTACATTGTTTTTGTTGAAACTATAGTTCTTTACCTACCGTATTACTGTTATTGTTTTCACGTAAATATTCTTTAACACATAATTTTCTAATACTGCATTATCAACTTTTCAACATTATTAATATTGCTCACTCAACTTCTTTCTTATGAAATGGAAAAATTTAAAATTAGGACGTAAATTCTTTATTGCTTTTGGTGCCATTGTATCTGTACTTACCATAGTTGCCTTATGGTCGGTTTTGGGCATTAATGGTATCATTAACAATGCAAGCCAGGTAATAGAAGGCAACAAACTGCGAACAGATATTGAAAACAAATATGTGCAGCATTTACTCTGGGCACAACAGGTAAATGAACTGCTTACTAATGATGAAGTTACAGAACTTACAGTAGAAATGGATCATACCAAATGTGCATTTGGCAAATGGTATTATGGCGATGGGCGAGCCCTTGCGGAAGAACTGGCTCCCGGCTTAGCTCCATTGCTTGCAGAAATGGCTGTACCTCATGAACATTTACATGCTTCAGCCAAAAAAATTGATGAAACATTTGTACCCGGAGACAGGGTATTAAGCAATAGCCTGCGCGAAGCAAAATCAGATCATTTAATTTTTGCACACCAACTCAAAGATGTTGTTGTAGAGAACGAGCGTATTGATAAACTTAACGTGCAAAAGGATCCTACACAATGTAAGTTTGGTAAATGGCTGTATTCTGATGAAACAAAGCAGATGATGCGCGAAAATCCTGATTTTGCAGCTCTTTGTAAAGCTGTTGAAATACCGCATAATAAATTGCATCATGAAGTTGGAAGCATGGAGGAGCAATATCAGGCGGGAAATACATATGCTGGTAAAAATGTTTATATGAACGTAATAAAGCCCACTACTTATGAAGTTCTTAATGAGATAGATAAGATGGTGGCCTGGAATGATGATCGCCTGGCTTCTTTGGACAAATCTAAGGAAATATACCAGAATGAAACCATGGTAAATCTTGATGAATTGGGTGGCTTGTTCAGTCAGGTAATAGAAAAATCAAAGGATGAAATTCTCACAGATGATGTAATGCTTACTGAGGCTACAAACACTCAGGGTGGTGTAATTGTCTTCAGCATTGTTGCGGTAATTATTGCAATAGTGCTTGCTGTAATTATCAGCCGTGGTATTGTAGTGCCTATTAATAAAGGTGTTGCATTTGCAAGCCGTGTGGCAAAAGGGGATCTCACGGCTAAAATAGACATAGATCAGCAGGATGAAATTGGCGTATTGGCATCTTCGCTTGCTTCTATGGTTGAAAAATTGCGTGAAGTGGTATCTAGTATTATTA
>JBEPYD010000367.1:0-4716 GCA_041641575.1 Bacteroidales bacterium | reverse complement strand
TCCACCCATTTTCATATACATTATCATGTTAGGCATGCCGGGTATCAGAATGCTTAAAGCAACAACCAATGCGCCCACCATTGTTCCATTCATATATGCAGCCGCATTTGGAGCCCAGAACACCAGAGGCGCAGTGGATATCCAAATGCCAATGAAGCATGTTATCCACCGGCTAACCGGACGGTTTGGCAACAATGATCGCCAGCCAAAAAAAATTAACAATGAACCGCTGATGATGTCGCTCCATTTCATCAGCCATACCCTGGCTGAATCTGACAACCAAATGCTTCGTCCGCCACCGGGTTCTACAATATCTTTGGCATAACTGAAGGTAAGGGGAGACATCACCACCCATGCCCCTAATAAAATAAGCGTCCAGTAAACCCATAAGGTTTGCTTGTAGTGCATATGTAACATCTGCATGCGGTCATCCTCGCTCATACCCCCCCCGGATTGGTGCATCTGCTTCTGGTGTTGCGTGGATTCTTTTGCAGCTGAAGGTCTGGTAACTCCTCTTTTTTCCATATCAAACCAAAATTTAATGCCATCAGGGCAACATTTAAGCCGATGATTCAAGAAGCAAGCGTTTAGATATTTACTGCATTGTAATACTAATACTTAGCCATACTAATTAATAGTGTTCTAAATAAAGAAATGTAGATTTCTACAAACAATTGGGAATAAATATCCACACAAGTTATTCGAATGATCAAATAATTTTTTTTGAGAGAATATGATTGGTGGAATAATTTTTTCTAAAAAAGGTACTACCCTTATTTTACTGTTTAAATATAGTTGTAAATGTGGTTGAAATATGGTTTAAATGTTGCTTTTTTGATTGACGCAATATAGTTGCTCATTTTTACCGATAGTTTTTTTGCCTTTTTTGGAAATATTTTCAAATGCATCCTTCTTTAGGTATCCTAATTCAAAAGCTATCTATGTTTGGCAAACAATCCATTAAAGAGCTGTAAGATATATTAGTAAAATGTATTTTTCCTGGTAACCATTCCTGCTTGTTCCTTCTGCAATAGTAGAGGCAACCGAAACTGCTGCTTTATTTATTTGCTGTACAAGAGCATACTTTTCATCTGGGGGAAAAGAACTGCTTTACTTATAAAAATCCTTTACCAATTCTTTTGAAAGCTGATAAATTTCCAGCTTCTGAAATCCAAAAAACAACATATAAACTACGTTAAACTATATTTCAACTATATATAAAACAAATTGCAAGTTACCATTAAATTCGTGGTAGATCCCTAAAAAATGGCCGTTGGTTCTTTTTGAAAAAACTCAATCGTTATTCAACGGTTTAAAAGAGAATTCACGGATAACAACTGCAGTTGCCCCTGCTGCCTTCAATTTACTTTTATCAAATATCCACAGATTCATATGTACTTTTTCTGCCTTTGGCACCGGTACACTTTTCCCAAAATAATTCCATGTAAAAATTCTGTTGGCAGGCTCAGTACCATGTCCGTGATAACTTGAAAAAACGATTGAATCCGGAGTCCACACCAACTGGTGGGTTGTATATGTGCCATTAAGGCTGAATTTAAAACGTACATCTTGTTTATCAGCAGAATCACCATGTACGGTATAAAAGCCCTTTTCCACTGTTTTTGCGCCCCAGCTGGTAAATTCCATGTCAATTTCATTATGAAATGGCGGTAAATGTTCGTTATATAAAAACAGGCCGAGTACCAGCGCCGGATTTAATTCGTCAAGGGGAGCAACAACCTTAAATGTATATTCCCCGTAGCCAAATGTATTCTTAGAAATTACTTCGGCTGCAGACCATCCCTTGCTTAACGAGTCTACTCGCAAATGCAACCCCTGTTCATCTGTAAAAACGGTGCTTTCATTACCTGAAAAATAATTATTCCCGGGACCCATAGGATTTTTCCCCTGTTTAATTATCCACTGATAACCGGAAAATTCAACAGTTTTTGGAGAAGGAAATTCCTGACTCATTTCCGGTATAAACTTCATAAGTATTAAAAACAAGATCAGTTTTTGCAAAAACATCTTTATCATTAACATGTTTACTTATTGTGAAGGTAATCATAGTTGGACAAAGTAATTCAAATCCATTACTTTTACATGAAAATATAAAAAAAAGAAAGATTAAATGGCAGACCTACTGGTATACTCGCAAGAAACATCTCCACGACTTAGCTATGTTTGCAATCTTATATTTAATGAGATACTGGAAATAGAAGCCGAAATCATAAACGAGCTCCCTGCTGCAGACTCATCACTGCCTGTTATCTCCTACGACAAAGAGAAAATTGAGAACAGCCTCCACATTGTGCCGGCCGGTATTTTATTTGAAAAAGATATCATTAACCGAACTCCGGAAGTTATTGACTATGGCAATGTACCCGCCCTTTTTCCCAGTGCAGAGTTAAGTGATTTGCCATACGATATATTTTCAGCAGTTTTTTATATGGTATCCCGTTACGAAGAATACCTTCCCTACAAAGCTGATCCTCACGGAAGATTTCCTGCCACTGCCAGCATCGCCTATACTTATCATTTTTTGGATAAGCCTGTGGTAAACCTCTGGATTTGCCAGTTAACAGAAGTACTGAAAGATAAGTTTAACACACTTACAGTGACAGAAAAGCAGTCTGAGCACCTGCCTACCATTGATGTAGATATTCCCTATGCTTATCTGGAGCGTAGCGGCATGCTCAAGTTTACCGGCACTGTGCGCGACATGGTAAAAAGAAACAGACACGGCTTTGCTTTGCGCTCAAAAGTAGTGCAGGGAAAAGAACCTGATCCTTATGATAATTTTGATGTAATTATGGCACTATTGCAAGAGCATAATAAAGAAGCCTTGTGGTTTTTCCAGGTTGGAAAGTATGGTGTGTATGATAAAAACCCACCACCTGATAATCCACGATACAGGGCACTTATAAAACGCATTGCAGAAATATTCCCCACAGGATTGCACCCAAGCTACAGGTCTGCCGGAAAACCCAAACATTTATGGCGGGAGCTGGAAAACATTAACCATTTGCTCGATAAGCATGTTTCCTTCAGCCGCCAGCACTATATAAGAATTGATCTCCCTCGCACCTACCGCCAGCTGATAGAAGCAGGAATAAAAACAGATTACTCCATGGGTTACCCCTCACATTTGGGCTTCCGTGCCGGAATTTGCCATCCCTTTCACTTTTTTGATCTCGAACTCAATGAAGTTACGCAACTAAAGGTTGTTCCTTTCCAGTTTATGGACATTACTTTTTTCCGTTCACCGGATGCTGATATTTCCAAACTTTATGAAATAATAGAGCATATCCGCACCGTTGGGGGGAATTTTGTAAGCATCTGGCACAACAACTACATAAATGAAAAATACAATGAGAAGACTTATAATCTTTTTAAAGAACTATTAAAGTGGTAAGTAGTTGTTGCAAGAAAACCCGTGTGGCAAGAACAAATTGGGTTTAAAAATCCAAACCGGGCTTGCCACGCAATTGACTCAGATTTACAAATTTGGTGAATCGAAAATATGTCACGCATTTGAAAAGGGCGCAAGAATGTATTCCAAGGTAAGAATGATCGCCTCTAGTTAAAAATACTTGCGGCAGGATGCCGTAGGACGTGCGTATTTATTAGTAGTTTTGGTAGTTCCCGTATGTCTTTTGTGGTGCTTTCAAATTTCAGCTTTAGGCCACAAAGACTCCAAGACACGAAGAATACACCAAGAAAAACACCTTTCAACTTTCCCCGTTTCTATTAACTTCCTATGCTCCCGCAAGTCTTTGACTTGTGGTTATTCCGAACCCTGGAATTCAATGTTAATGGCACATTGAAAAAAGCCCTCCAGACTCTTACAGCCTTCGTGGTAAGAATGATCGCCGCAAGTTAAAAAAATTTGCGGCAGGATGCAGGGGAAAGTACGGCATCAAATGCTTACTCAAACTGTAGCTTACTTGCTCCGCCACCCCTCCTGTCCCCAAATGGGGAAGGTCTGCGCGCTGCAGGTATTTAGGAGTTGGTGATTTTCAATACATCTGCCAAAAACAATTTAACAAAGTAACCAAGTAACCGGCTAACCAAATAATTCGATCCCGCAATTATGTGACTTGTGGTTATTCCGAACCTTATTGGCACAATGAAAAAAGCCCTTTAAATGCTTGCGCTTAACTCTTGCAGCTTCCTCGAATACAATTCCAGGCCAATTACCCTGCAAGGATAATATATTTGAGCTGAACGTTGAAAGCTGAGAATATCCGTTAGCTAAGCCATTATCTCTTTTATGAAGATTGCAGTGATAAAAAGTGAGGTGATCAATTTCAGCCCTACGCCAAGCAAAAACCCCAGAAAGGAGCCTAAAGCCGCCCTGAAGGAAGCATTTGATTGTTTTCCGGCAAGCATTTCACCTGCCAGTGCACCTAAAAAAGGTCCTACAATAATCCCCACCGGAGGGAAGAAAAACAACCCTGTCACCATGCCAATGGTAGCTCCCCATATTCCTTTTTTACTGCCTCCGAACCTGCGGGTGCCCCAAAGCGGTACGATGAAATCAAGCACGGTTACCACACCGGCGGCTATGGCTGTATAAACCAGCATGCGGGTACTGAAATCGGCATAATGGGTAAACTGCACCAGTATCAGTGCCACCCAACTCACCGGTGGTCCGGGTAGTACTGGTAATATACAACCCAAAAGGCCAACTGCCAGGGCTATAATGGCAAGGAT
>JBEPYD010000366.1:0-4723 GCA_041641575.1 Bacteroidales bacterium | reverse complement strand
TTGACCGTGCCGCTATTACTGACACGAATATAATTGCGGGTTCCGCTATTATCCATACACTCGATGACCATTATTCCGACCTCGAAAATTTGGATGGAAATGTTGAACCCGGTAAAACCTGGAGAGGTGATGTTGTACTTTCCGCTCTGGGATGGGATATTTGCGCTAAGGCAGGTATGAATGCATTGACCGGGAGTCGCTATCATGGTAGTGGACATTGGTATGGCACATGGTTTTTACCAACTAATAGTACCATATTGGCCGCATACCAAAATATTGATTTTCCTTCTTCTACCTTGTCTGATGTATGCCTATGGGGATGGGAAAACCGTAATGAAATTCCAACAGATAATTTCAATCTTATGACTGATTTATGGCAAACTCATGTAGTAGAATCGATTGTTGGGGAAGAGCAAATAGTAGATGGTACTTACGAAACCATGAATGGAAAAAGCCTCAAGATTGAAGGGAATACTGTTTCTGTAGAGGGTAAATCTGCCGAAATACTAAAAATAATAACTTACTATGATGGTGGGGACTATCCTGGACCTACCACAATTGCTGTAATTGATAAAATACTTTATTAAATACTAAGACCAAACCCTATGAAAAAACAATTTCACATCACAAGAAGCATATCTCATTTTATCTTGCCATTATGCTTTTTATTTTTGTTCACAAACGGTTTTTCGCAACTTCCGGTTTTTACCTTAACTGGGTATACGGAAGTGGACAACCATAATAAACCCCCTGATGAAGCTGTGTTTGAAAGTCCACAGGGATTGTTTGATGCAGATTCAGTGCTTTATATTACAGAAATTTGGAATTCTAAAATATACAGGTACGATAAAAATACAAACCTGCTCGAGAGAATAGCTGGCACAGGTGTTTCAGGTTATTCTCCTGATGGTACTCTTGCGAAAGATGCGCAGTTAGGTCGCCCTGAAGATGTGGTTGTGGATAGCAAAGGAAATATATATTTCAGTGATAGCAAATATTCCATAATCCGTATGATTAAGTTTGAAACGGGTGAACTCAAAACAGTAGCGGGGATGAAAGGCCTTCCCGGGCATGCAAAAGACGGGGAAATAGCCACCAAAGCTTTAACAGATGGCCCCCTGGGTATGGCGATAAAGAATGATACTATCTATTATTGTGAATTTCCGAAACATTACATACGCATGCTTATGCCTGCCCCTGAGAAACCAGATACTTTCATTATTGGCACATTTGCGGGTAATGGAGGTGAAACTTATTCAGGAGATGGCGGACCTGCAACCGAAGCAGCTTTAAAAAAGCCTCAGGATTTAGCCTTTAACAGCGATAAAAGTGTGCTGTATATTGGCGGTAATAACGTGGTGCGGAAAATTGATATGAAAACAAAAATTATCAGCCATGTAGCTGGTGATGAGTTTTATTGGGATTATATTTCAGGCATTGGTGGCGATGCGGGAAGCAGTATTATTGGATGGACTCAAGGGATTACCTTAGATAATGAAGATAATATTTGGTTTGCTATGCGTAAAACCAATGCCATTGGTAGGATAGATGCTGAAACCAATGTGTTTGAGGTTTTTGGCCAACTCAAAGATTATTCTGACGGAAAAGAGGGAATCCTTGGCTTTTATGGTGATGGAGGGCCTGCATCGCAGATTAAATTGAGTTCCCCTTGGGGCATTGAAGCTGATGATGAAGGCAATATTTTTATTGCAGATATCTATAATAAAAGAGTGAGAAAAATTGATGCAGACCTGAATGTCTCAACTTTTGCAGGCGGTTATACGGGTAATGGGCAAAGTGCAGATAAAGCTTACCTTCTGCCTCAGTCTATCGTTATTGCCGACAATGGTGATATTTATTTTTCCGACCTGTACAGCCACTCTGTGCGAAAGTATGATGTAGGATCAAAAAATGTTGAAAATGTAGCGGGAGTAGGAGGTGCTGGATATTCCGGTGATGGAGGACCAGCTGCCCAGGCCGAACTAAATAATCCTTATGGTCTGGCCATTAGGGAAAATATGTTATATGTGGCTGATGTGAATAACCATCGGATTAGAGAAATTGATTTAACCACGGGTATAATTGCAACCGTAGCGGGTAATGGAGGAAATGGCTTAACCACGGCCGGCGAAGGTGGGCAGGCAACCTCAGCATCTTTACGATATCCAAAGGATGTTGAGTTTGATGCGCAGGGAAATATGTACATTACTCAGGGATCTGCAGAAAGTGGTGAAGATTTTATTGTGTGGAGAGTAGACCAAAACGACGCAATCACTCGTGTGGCTGGTGTTATTGGTGAAGGGGGCGATGAAGGTGACGGAGCTGCAGCCACCGAAGCTAAATTTAAAGAAATTACACAAGTGGTGGTGGAACCAGAAAGCAATACATTATATATTACCGATATGGGTAATAATAAAGTGCGCAGTATGGACCTGACCAGCGGAATGATGCGTGCTTCAGTTTTTAATATCGGCCGGGGCGATGGTGATTTTGATGGTGACGGTGGATTTGCAGATGCCGCTGCTTTGAATGCTCCACGGGGTTTAGCTATTGATGAAGATGGAAATGTACTGGTGGCAGACGCCAATAACCATGTGATTAGAAAAGTAGATTACTCAATGGATGGAGTAATAGACACGTATGCAGGGATTGGTGACTCCGCCGGATTTGCCGGTGATGGTACTTCAGACCTTTCCAATGTGCTGTTTAATACAGTGTATGATGTTAAAATTGCTCCTGATCAATCTATTTATATTGTCGATCATGAGAATCGAAGGATTAGAATTCTTGGTGAATTGCCATCCGAAATTACAAATATTTCTGCTCCGGATCAATTGATATCAATCTATCCTAATCCTGTTGAGGAGAATATTAAAGTATTTTTCCAGCAGGAATTTATTAATTATATTCAAATTATTGATTTAAAAGGTAGAATACATCTGAATAAAGTTTATGAAAACAATGGCAACGGTCCGGTAAATATAAACGTATCCCATTTACCAGGGGGTGTATATTTTGTGAAGGTAAATAATCATACACAAAAGTTTTTCAAGCAATAATAGGGGCTATACTAATAAATAAATTTTTTAATAGATGGTATGGAAGGATATTAAACCATCCATTGACAATGAATTATGTACTAAACTAATAATCGATTTCTAATTTAAATTAAACTACCATGCTTAAAAATTTACGAAGTATCATTCTTATGGGTACATTTTTATGTGTATCATTAGGGCTTTATGCCCAGGAAGAAGGCTCTATTGGGAAATTTCTTCAAGACAATGCGGAATACAGCGAACTCCTAACACTGGCACAAAAAAGTTCAATTTGGGATAATGATGAACTTGCGCTGGTTGACTCTGCTTTTGCCAAAACATTTTTAGCATTTAAAAATGGTGCGCTTGATGATTTTATTGCAGTTGCCCCGTTTTATTCATCAGTAGAAGATATTCCTGCTAACGCTGCTGACATGATTGTAAAATCTCTTATACTTAAGAAGGGAGTTTATACAGCTGCCCATTTGGATACCATGGATATTACGGATTTAACAGTAAATGTAAAGGAAACACAGCCGATGTTTGATAAATTCGGTTATCCAGCCATTAAGATATCGGAAGATACTATTGGGGTGGCCTCAAGAAATGACCGCAATTTTATTGGAAATGCCAGTATTCTGCAAACTGATATAGATGTTGGAAAATCCGTGGTTCATGTTATTAGTGAACATTATTCTGATCTGGCCGCCATGAATGGGAGCATCGAGCCAGGAAAATCTTTCAGGGCTGATTTTGTATATTCTTTACTAGGTTGGAGTAACCGCGCCAAAGAAGGGATTAACTCCATAAACGGCAGCGGTGCTTTTTCCGGCACCATAGCCTGGGATGGCACATTTTTTATACCTTCTGATAATCTTGTGCTTGATGCATACGATCAATACGGTTTTACCGAAGAATACATGACCCGCGAGGTGGTAGGCTGTAACTGGAAAGGCGAACCACAACCAGGCGCCGCATATTTCAGCTATCCAGGACGCTGTGTAATTACGGAAGAAGATTATGACCACATGATGGATTTTTGGAATACTGTTATTGTAGATTCCTTAAAAGATGGCGGCCTTACTGATGGTAAATATGTTAATGAGAATGGTGATACTGTTATTATTGACGGCTCAACAGTTTCCGTGGGTAAATTTAAAGCCAACATTTTAACATCAATTACTTTTTATGATGGAGGAACCAACAGTGAAAAAACGTTAACCATAATAGATAACGTGCTTTATCAGCTAACGGAGGAAAATTCTATCGCTAAATTTTTAATGGACAATGCCGACTACAGCGAACTTTTAAGCCTTGCCAAAAAGAGTTCAATTTGGAACCCGGCAGGAGAAAAATTAGGTTTAATTGATTCATCATACGCCCAAACATTTTTAGCCTTTAAAAATGGTGCCCTTGATGACTTTATTTCCATGGCTCCATTTTATAACACAGTAGAGGATATTCCGGATTACGCTGCAGATATGATAGTGAAATCACTTGTTCTTAAAAAAGGAGTTTACACTGCAGCACATCTGGACACCATGGACATCACTGATTTAACCGTAAACGTAAAGGAAACGCAGCCGTTGTTTGATAAATTCGGTTATCCAGCCATTAAAGTATCATCGAATGCCATAGGTGTAGCCTCCAGAAATGACCGCAATTTTATTGAAAATGCCAGCTTT
>JBEPYD010000365.1:0-4763 GCA_041641575.1 Bacteroidales bacterium | reverse complement strand
TTTCAATTTGATCAAAATATAAATTTTCAACAAAAACCTGTGGTGCTAACTTCCATATTTTAACTGTTTCATCATCAGAAGCTGATGCAAATGTTTCGCCATCAGGCGCCATTGCCAGGGCATTTACGGTGCCTTCGTGTCCGGTAAAAGTGAACAGCATTTTTCCTGAATGTACTTCCCATAAACGAATGGTTTGGTCAAAAGAAGCGGTGAGGATAAAATGCCCGTTTGGGGTAAAAACGATATCGGTAAGCCCTTTTTGGTGGCCATTGAATGTTTGGATGCTTTTTTCTTCACCAATTTGCCACAAACGGGCACTTTTATCCAGAGAGGCTGAAGCCAGGTGTTCTCCGCCTGGTGAAAAAGCAACAGACATAATGTTACCGCCATGCCCCTCAAGTGTATAAAGAAGTTTTGCCGGTTGGGTTTGCCACAATTTCACTGATTCATCTAAGGATCCGCTGGCAATTAGCGTTGCATCAGCATTAAATGCCACGGCAAGAGCACTTTTTTGATGGCCTTCATATTCAATGGCCGGTTTATCAGATTTTAAGAGGTTTACCTGGAATGTTTTGTTGTAGGTACCTGTCAGTACCATGGAAGAATTAGGTGAAATATCTATTGACATGATATCTGTATTTCTGCTAAATTCTCTGTCAATATATACACCTGCAGGGGTATATGATTCAAGAAACTTCCCTGCGCCTATGAGTACTTTTTTTTGGTCAGGTGTAAAAGTAATTGCATAAATTGGCCTGTACCTTTCTTCGGAAGAGAACACCAATTCATATTCTGAAGTGGTATATAAATTAAAAGTCTGATCTTCTGATCCGGTGGCAAGCAGCTTTCCATCAGGTGAATATGCGAGCGACTTTACTGCACCCTTATGGTCTTTCAGCGTAAGCTTTAGTATGCCTGAATCCTGCGACAATACATTTACTGTTACCAGTAAGCTAACAGATAAAACGATGGTAAATAGTTTCATGATTTAATGGTTTGTATTAAATTTAAATATATACAAACCATTCTGCTTTACCAAATGAAATTAATTTACTTCAACGCCACTGCCAAATGCAATAAAGCCTTTAATAGGAAGAGCTGCCTCTTTTGGATCAGGATAATACCAGGCACCATCAGGATTTTTATCCCCGTCAGCTACCAGGTTGTAGTATGAAGCTTCTCCTTTCCAGGCGCAAACAGTTTTTGTATCGGACTTTTTAAAATATTCGCAGTTGATGCTTTCGGGGGGGAAGTATTGATTTCCTTCTACTTCTACTGTATTATCAGATTTTGCAAGTACTTTCCCCTGCCATTTTGCTGTTGCCATAATTCACACGATTTAAATTCTTTAATATAACAACATGATTCTTCGATTGGTTCAGCAGTATAAAAACTATTGGGTGACTTTTGGTTTTTTAACAACCTTAAGCGCCTCTCTTTCACTTAAAGGCTTTAATTTATTGTTCTTCACAAACTTTATTACGCTGGCAGGTTCATGTTTAGAATATTCACGCAGGGACCATCCAATGGCTTTTTGGATAAAAAATTCATCAGAATCTGACAATTTTAGTATATTTTCAAATAAAAGCTTCTCATTTGTTTCACTGCGATATTTTAACTGGAATAATAAAGCCGTGCGTTTAAGCCAGATATTATCGGAATCAACCCATTTGTCAGTATAACAATCAATCAGTTCTGGGTGAGTCATAAAAATCCCTCCCACAATGTTAGATGCTATATAGTCTACTGTATCCCACCATGATTTATTCAGAATCATAAACTCTATCAGGCGCATGCTTTTTGGAGTCATATCCTTTAGGTGCTTTTTCACCAGCTCCATTCCAAAATACTGGTATTCTCTTTCCGGGAGATCCCATAATTCCTGAATTATTTTATCAAGATCGCCAGAGGGAGGAAGGCCGTTTTCTTTTAAAAACTGTTTTACAATTTCTTTTCGTTTTTCAGATTTAATACCATAAAATTCAAAGTGATTTTTCATGTATGTCGACATGGCTTCAGAATCATCTCTGTTGTAACAAACTTCATAAAGTTCTTTCAGGTGTTCAAGGTAAGGGTTTTTCATGGTGATTGATTTAGTAAGTTTTTCAAGCTATTTCTTACGGGTAAACCTTATGCAATGTATGTGCAACTCTGGTTTTGGGCAATGAGACCTTTTTCCTGTATGTTTTTTTGATGATAACAGGAGCATTTATGGTTGATAATTGATCATCCTGTTTAAATGAAATGTTATTGTTAGTTTTTGTCATCCTTTATGGATTATTAAAAATAACTGCAGTTGCAAATTACAACATATTGTTTAAAAATAACATTAAAATAATATAAAGTTTGTTCTTTATACGTTGTTTAAATCATATATTAAGCATAAAATCAATCAATTAGAAGTTTTTATACAGAATGAAATAATTGAATAATATTTACTTACCTTTCTTTCCCGCACATCAAATCAATTATACAGATATGCAAGAAAACTCGCGTGGTTGATAGGGACAACAAGAAATTCGAGGTTTGCGAACCATAAAGAGTGCGGGATATACATATAGGTGAGCATTTTTATGGCAAGAATAATAAATAATTGGGGTTATCTTGCAATCAATGTATGAACATAAAAAAACCGGCACTTTCATTGGCCGGTTTTATAATTTAAGACTTTTAAGCAATTACACGTCGATATTGGCGTATTTGGCATGTTTTTCAATGAATTCACGTCTTGGAGGTACTTCATCGCCCATGAGCATAGAGAATATATGGTCTGCCTCTGCCGCGCTTTCAATAGTTACCTGGCGCAGTGTGCGGAATTCAGGGTTCATGGTTGTGGACCACAATTGTTCTGAATTCATTTCACCCAAACCTTTATAACGCTGGATATGCACACCGGATTCTTTTCCACCACCATATTCACGAATAAAAGCGTCACGTTGCTCATCGTTCCAGCAATATCTTTCTGTTTTCCCTTTTCTGAGCAGATAGAGCGGTGGTGTGGCAATATACAGGTGACCATTTTTAATCAGGTCTTCCATATGCCGGTAAAAGAAGGTCATAATTAGTGTGGCTATATGGCTACCATCCACATCCGCATCGGTCATAATTATTACCTTGTGGTAACGTATTTTCTGAAGATTAAGCGCTTTGCTGTCTTCCTCGGTACCTATTGACACACCAAGCGCGGTGTAGATGTTTTTTATCTCCTCATTTTCAAATATTTTATGAGGCATAGCTTTTTCCACATTCAGGATTTTACCCCGCAATGGCATAATGGCCTGGAAGCGTCGGTCTCGGCCTTGTTTGGCAGTTCCACCGGCAGAGTCTCCCTCCACAAGGTATACTTCACATAATGCCGGATCTTTTTCTGAACAATCGGCAAGTTTACCCGGTAAGCCTGATCCGGAGAGTACTGTTTTACGCTGCACCAGTTCGCGGGCTTTTCGAGCGGCATGTCTTGCCGTGGCCGCCAAAATTACTTTTTGTACAATAGAACGTGCATCTTTAGGATTCTCTTCCAGATAATTCGATAACAGCGCACTAACAGATTGATCCACGGCTCCCATTACATCTGAATTTCCCAGTTTTGTTTTTGTTTGCCCTTCAAACTGTGGTTCGGCTACTTTAACAGAAACCACCGCAGTAAGTCCTTCCCGAAAATCATCACCATTTATATCAAATTTTAATTTTGCCAGCATCCCGGATTTATCCGCGTATGCTTTTAATGTGCGTGTTAACCCCCTGCGAAATCCGGCCAGGTGCGTACCGCCTTCAATGGTGTTTATATTATTAACGTAAGAATGAATATTTTCAGAAAAACTTGTGTTGTACTGAAGTGCTATTTCCACCGGAACTTCGTTCTTTGTGGTTTCAATCTGTATAGGAGTATCTATTAGTTTTTCGCGTGTTCCATCAATAAAGGCCACAAATTCCTTCAATCCTTCTTCTGATAAAAAATCGGCTCTCCGATATTGGGGTTCGGTTGTTTCGTCATTACCATTACCGTTTCCATTTTCTTCAAGTTCCCTTTTATCCGTTAAGGTAAGGCGTATACCTTTATTTAGAAAAGAAAGTTCACGCAAACGAGTTTCCAGAATTTCATATTTATATTCCGTGTGATTGAAAATACTTGTATCAGGTTTGAAGGTAATAATGGTACCTGTTTTATCTGTTTCTCCAATTTCCTTAACCGGATAGGAAGGTTTACCGATTTTATACTCCTGAATATATACTTTACCACCACGGTGAACCTCGGCACGTAAATCTGTTGAAAGGGCGTTTACGCAAGACACACCCACACCATGTAAACCACCGGAAACCTTATAGGATCCTTTATCAAATTTCCCACCTGCGTGGAGTACGGTCATTACCACCTCTAATGCAGATTTTTTTTCCTTTTCGTGATAATCGGTAGGGATTCCCCGGCCGTTATCAATCACGGTAATGGAATTATCTTCATTGATGATCACATCTATCTGGTCGCAGTGCCCGGCAAGTGCTTCATCAATTGAATTGTCCACAACTTCATATACAAGATGATGCAGTCCTTTTACACTTACATCTCCAATGTACATGGCAGGTCTCTTTCTAACGGCTTCCAAACCTTCAAGTACCTGTATACTTCCTGCACCATATTCCGCCTGTACATCGATAATTTCGGGTTTAATCAGGTTTTCCTTATTTTCTTCACTCATTTTCTTACATTTAATTCAACAAAACTTAGTTGGCTCCTGCTTTTATGCGGAGAATTTATTGTTATTTAT
>JBEPYD010000364.1:0-4769 GCA_041641575.1 Bacteroidales bacterium | reverse complement strand
ACAGTAATTTTTTCGCCTTTTAATTCCTCAAAGGTTACGGTTTCATTTTCCAGATTACGAAGCTCAAAACCGGTAACATAATCCTGTCCGGTAACTGTAAATAATGGGGAAAGGAGCAAGATAAATACAAATTTTCTGAATTTTTTCATTTTAAATTTCTTAAATAAAACGCCAAATGGTTTAAATATTAAAAGAGTATAACATCCTTTTCACTTATTTGTCGTTTGCAATATCATTTCATTACAAAAAACCGTAAAATAATTTCTGAAATTCGATGGTAAGTCAATTGTGAAATGCTGAATACCCCGGATTTTAAATATATTTGCACCGCAAAAGCCAATGTGAATATGTATAAAAAGCTGCTTTTTTATATTTTATTTTTTATAAGTGCTGATAACCTGATTTTTGCCCAGTCGTTGCTACAAAGATCTGTGATTGAAGCCGGATACACCCGGGGCTTTGTTTTCCCTCATCATAAAGAAATTGAATATAATGTCACTGACCATATTAACGCTTTTAGTTTAGGCATAAGCTTTTTACCTGCGGCAGATAACGATTTCACTTCGCTGTATCGGCTTCCGAGGGCGGGTGTGGCTTTTTATACCGGGAATTTATCAAACAATGCCATATATGGCAGGGCATACTCCTTTTATCCATACCTCACTATTCCTGTTACCTCACCCATGAATAAACTGGTTTGGAACATCCGTTTCGGGCAGGGAATTTCGTGGCTCACAAAAAAATTTGATACTGAAAACAACTGGAAAAACACTGCTATTGGAACCCATTTAAATATTCATGTGCATTTGGGTACCGGATTACAATACCGCCTTACGCCCAACATGGAGATTTTCAGCTGGCTTACTTTTGTACATGTTTCCAATGCACGGATAAAATCGCCTAACCTGGGTTTAAATATGGTGGGGAACAAAACAGGTTTAAGTTATGCAATAAAGCCATTTCCTGTAAGCTATGTGCCCTGGAAAAAGAATAAGAATATTAAAAACTGGTCCGGTTTGGTGAGTTTATCGGGTGGCACCAAAACCCGAAATCACTTTGATAATAACAGGTACTATGGTTTAATGCTTGCGCTGGACCTCCGAAGGCATTTTTCTCCTGTAAATGCCATGACATTTGGCACTGACCTCTTCTTTGATAATTCCCTTTCTGAGGAATTGCGGATAATGGAAAACAGGACCCGTACATCTTTGGGGGATTTATTCAGGGGTGGAATACATATGGGTTATGAAGCCAATTACATGAATACTACTTTTGTATTTCAGGCAGGATATTATGTCTACAACCATTATTTTGATATCACAAGAATTTATAACCGGGTGGGTTTTCGGTATGCCTTGTTTGAAAATACTGGCCTCAGCATACTTTTACGCTCACATAATTTTAAGGCCGACTTTATGGAATTTGGATTAACCTATAGATGGCAATGATGATTAAAGGGAACATATGGACATTGATTTTTCTGGTTTCACTTTTGGCAGGTTGTGAAAAAGAACCTTCACTTTTTAAATCCGTCGGGCCGGAAATAACCAAGGAATTTGATGCAGGTGATTTTTTCCAAATCGAATTTTATGATGTTTTTGATGTCGTTCTCATCCAGGATACCAGTTGTAAAATATCGGTAACTACAGGAGAAAATATAATGTCCGCCATTAAAATAGTTAATGATTCCGGAGTGATGAAGATTGATAACGAAGCAGCTTATCGGTGGAGTCGTGAATATACCCGGCCAAAGCTGCACATCCATGTAAATGATTTGAAAAAAATTGTTTTTGAAAGTCCTTCAAAGCTTACTTCGGCAAATACCATTATTGCTGACCATCTTACAATTTATGCCATTAGTAATTTAAATGAAGGAAGCATGGATGTTGAGGCCAACCTCCTGGTATTTCACTCCAGCTATACTTCCACAGGAGAATTCATATTAAAAGGCCGGGCAAACCGGGCCAGGTTTAAGGTATACGCCGCTTATCATCTTGATGCATCATCATTCAATATTTCACATGCACTTGTCCGAAATGCGTCTATTCAAGATCTGGAGGTAAATGTTTCGGATTATATGGAAATGGAAATACTTAATTCCGGTAATATAGTTTTAACAGGTAATCCTGAAATTAAAGTTACTGATGACGCCGGCAGTGGTATCCTGGTGAGAAAATAGATACTTAAGTGGTTGCAAGAAAAATCAGGGAAGAGGAACAAATTCTTTTATTTGAATTCCTGAAAAATAGAACTCAAGTATTTCACGAAAGTTCTTTCCTTTTTCCGCCATTGCCATGCCACCCTCCTGGCACATGCCTACACCATGCCCATAACCTTTACCCGATAAAAATACATTGTTCCCCTGCACATTAACCGAAAAAAAAGAGGATTTTAACTTCAAATCATAGCGGATCCGGTTAAGCGGAAATTGAAAATCTTTTACTTTATAATTTTCTTTTCTTACAGGCTGTGTAAAGTTAAAATCTGAAATCTGATAAGGCTTTTCAAGTCCGTTTTTCAGAAAATAGGCTTCCCATTCCACCAGGGGTATGGTTTTTTTCCAGGTAGCATTTCTTTTATGCAAACAATAAGGATCCTTTACCGTGCGAAGATAGGGCACAACACTTACCCATACATCTTCAGAATTTTGAGTTTGCCCGCCACAATTAGAATGAAAAGCAGCAGTAACAAGGTTTTCCAGGGCGTCGTACACCACAATATTTTCTGTAGCTTTAACTGATTTGTTGATTAACGGAACGCCGGAAATACCTTTAAATGCCTGACAATGCACACCATCGCATAAGTGAAAACCTTCTTCAATATGCCTGTTTAAATTATCAAATGCATACGTACGGCAAAGCACTGACTGGGCTTTATAAAATTCTTCTTTTGCTCCCGGGCCTGCTTCCGTTAAAACTACTCCTCCCAGGTAGGTATTGAGTGAAACAACATTATTGGCTTGTATGCGGTTAAGGGAGTAAAAAAAATCAATATCGCCGGCATACTGACGGGCAACCAGCGGAGGAAAAACAGGTCTTAGCTGAAAAAGTCCTTCGCTGTCTTTGCTCCGGAAGGATGCACTTTCATATGAACCCCATTCCCGGCCTATTTCTCTTATGTGAATAGCAGATCCGCGATGGGTAACGTAAAAGATAGAGTTATTTCTGATTGGAACAGGTTTATTATCATCAAGAAACAACATATACTCGCCGGCCAAGGGAGTAAAAACATAAGTCTCCACTGAAAAATCATTAAAAAGGCTGATGGTTAGCTTTTCTGAGGCATCAATGGAATAAAAAGGGAATAAGATAAAAAGACTGACACTAAACAGGTGCAGAAAAAACGTATGAAAAAACTTACACATTTGATTTTACTTTTTCTGCATTAGATTTTAAAAGGGCCACCATGGCACGTGCAACTCTTTCAGAAGCACCGGGCTTACCATACTTCTGCTGAAGGCTGGCGTAATTTTGCAGCATTTTTTCCCGGTAAGATGGATTTTCGAGTATTTGTCGGAGTTCAGTAACAATATCCCTGGAAAGGTTGTGTTGCAACAATTCTTTTACCACTTCTTTGTCTAAAGAGATGTTTACCAGGGAGAAAAATTTAACATCCACCAGTAGTTTTCCAATTGCGTAAGTAATACCTCCGGTTTTAAATATTACAACCTGGGGCACATTCAGCAAGGCAGTCTCAAGCGTGGCTGTGCCGGATGTTACTACTGCCGCTAAAGAATGCCGTAGCAACTCGTATGTTTTGTTTTTTACCAGTTTTACCTGCGTATCTTTTAGCAATTCAACATATATATCTTCAGATAATGCTTCAGCTCCGGCAACTACAAACTGATAATCAGGAAAGGCTTTTGAGGCTTCTATCATCTCCGGTAGCAATCTTTTTACTTCATGCTTTCTACTGCCGGCAAGCAATGCCACTATGGGCCGCTCATCAAGTCCCCACTGATAGCGGAAATTTTGATAATCCGGTTCTAAATTCATATAAGGCTGTAGTGCATCAATAGTAGGATTTCCTTCAAAAACAACATCCAGTTGATGGGTACTAAAATAATCAACCTCAAAGGGAAAAATCACAAATAATTTATCAGTATAGGCTTTCAGCTTTTTTACCCGTGATTCCTGCCAGGCCCAAACCTTAGGGGTGATATAATAAAATACCTTAATCCCTTCTGATTTTGCAAAACGGGCAATCTTCAAATTAAATCCTGCATAATCAACCAGTATTAAAACATCGGGCTGGTACTTTTTAACATCCTGTCGGCAATATTTTATATAGCGTGCAAGGGTCCGTATATTGGCAAGCACATCAAAAAGGCCCATAAAGGCCATTTCTTTATAATGTTTTACGAGCCCCGGACTCACTCCCTTCATTTTATCACCGCCAAAATACCGGAATTCTGCTTCAGAGTCAGTTTTTATAATTCCCTTCATCAGGTTAGCCGCATGCATGTCTCCGGAAGCTTCGCCGGCAATTAAATAATATTTCACATAAATGATTTTACTGGCTTATTGGTGCAAATATATTCTGTCTGTTGTGCTTACACAAAAATTTTTTCTAATTTTCACCTATAAGTACCAGAAAAGCTGCTGATATAAAAAACATTTTGGTAGTAAAAAGCAACTCCACAAATTAACCATCTGATTTTATGCATTTTATAAAATAAATGTGGATAACATATTTTTTTTGTTGAAAATTAATCTGATTTGCTTTGTAACGTCCGGTATATTTCCCCGTTAAACCAGCATTTATAGAGT
>JBEPYD010000363.1:0-4788 GCA_041641575.1 Bacteroidales bacterium | reverse complement strand
CCTGACTCTGATGCCAGCCTATAGCCGTTGGGTAAAACAGGATGTCAGCACCTTTAAGGGCTGTGATACGTGCGGCCTCTGGATACCATTGGTCCCAGCATACCAGCACACCCAGTTTCCCATACCGGGTATCAAAAACTTTATAGCCCAGGTCGCCCGGCGTGAAGTAAAATTTCTCAAAGTACCCCGGATCATCGGGAATATGCATTTTGCGATACTTACCCAAATAGGTGCCATCAGCATCGAGCACAGCAGCTGTATTGTGATATACACCGGCCGCACGCTTCTCAAATAGTGAAGCCACAATCACCACGCCCAGCTCAGCTGCCAGTTTACCCAAAATTTCTGTTGAGGGACCCGGAATTTGTTCAGCCAGTGAAAAATTATCATAGCTCTCCACATCGCAAAAATACGTGGAGCGGAAAAGCTCCTGCAGGCAAATTACATTTGCACCCGAGGCTGCCACCCCGCGAATGGCATCCAGCGTCCGTTGCAGGTTGTTGTCAATATCTTTTGTGCATGCGAGCTGCACAAGCCCTATTTTGATATTCTGGTTCTTCATTAAATTTTAAATTATGTGCAACCGAAAACGCAAAACCTTTGGGTTTGGTATCGGTATGGGTGCAAAATTAGGGTTTATTTTTGGTAAAAAATAAATTCTGATGGCATGACGATAGCCATAAAAAAATTTTTATCACAGAAATGCTAAACCACAGGCATTGATGTATAAAATGAATCTCGGGTAATACTTTTCTTTCTAGGTATATCGAAAAATAATGGGAAATTTAAACTAACCAGCCATATTTGTTATTTTGCCAGCAGTCATTATACGTTTTTGACACCAAGTCTTTGTCAATCTTTTATTTTTAAATTAACTACAAGGATTTATGGCACAAATATGGAAATAAATAACACTAGAGATTAGAGACATAAATTTCGTTATGGAATCGTTCTCTGCAAGCTTAAAAATAAAAATGACAATTAGAAATTTATTACCTTTGAAAACTAAAACACAACAAACTTCTTGAAAGTAGAACATAACATATCACGACTTAAACAACTACTAGGAATGTACAGAATGACTGTCCAAGACTTCCTTGAGTTGATAAGCAATGGTTTAAAAAAAACTATTTCAAAGGAAGACGTGTTTTCTAATGAAATTGAGCTCTCGCATTTAAAGCGGATAGATAAAGTGTTTGAAAAGGGACTTCACTATTATCTTGACCCAAAATCACCTGAAACTTCAAAAGAAGCAAGCGTGTTTTTTAGAAAAGACAGATTTGCTACTGACAATTTAAATATTGGTGCTGTAAAAATTGTTAATCAGTTTGAAGAACTTAAACTTTCGCTTTCTGCAATCGCCAAGCTCTCAGATTTAGATTTTAAACGAAAATTTCCGAAGTATTCAGTTAATAATAATCCTCAAACAGTTGCTGAGAAAGTTAGAAAGGAATTATATCCAGTTTTTAGTTCAAACAGAAGAGACTTTTTAAAATTCCTGATTTCAAAATTCGCAGAAAACAATATACTAGTATTTGAATTCATTGAAACTTGGAATAAAAAAGAGAAAGCAAACATTGATGGTTTTTTCTTAAAGCCTAATATGATTGTTTTAAAAAGACGCCAATCTTTTAAACGAGAAATATTTACTCTCGCTCACGAACTTGGTCACTATCTTTTGGAAGAAGAAGAAATTGAAGAAATCGACTATCAAAAAATAGGCAATAAAAATCTTTCAAAAATGGAAAGATGGTGTAATGATTTTGCATACTATTTTCTTATTGGAGATTATGCCACTACAATGAAATCATTGGAAAAGGCTTCGTCAAAAAATGACTACCATTTTGAATTGATAAAAACAATTTCGGATAACACTCATTTGAGTCAAATTGCTCTATTCACAAGACTACTATTTGATAATAACATTTCAAATTATGATTATGCTAATATAAAATCTGAATTTGACGAAATATTTAAAAGAAGACAAGAAGAAAAAGAAAGAGAAAAACAACTGTTAAAGGAGCAAGGGATTAAACAAAGAGGCACTGTTGCAAAGCCAATATCTTCCCCATTATTTGTTTCAACTATTCAAACCGCATTTTATGAAGGAGTTTTAAATGAATACGAAGTTTGTAAGAAACTAAATATTAAACCCGAAAACTTAGATAAATACATTCAATGAAAGTAATAATAGATACAAGTTCACTTCTGTCCTTGGTCCGTTATTACTTGCCATTTGACATCAACAGCAAATTATTTGATTTCATAAAACAAGAAATCGCAAATGGTAGAATAGTTATAATTGATGAAGTTCTAAAAGAATGTGAGTTTACTTCAAAGCAATTAGTTGTTAAATCATTAAAATATTTAACTGAAAAAGACTTTAAGAAAAAACATAAAATCCCCTATAAGACCACAGATATATTACCACCGTCAACGAAGAAGTTTTACAATATGGTGGATGATAATTTTAGAACGCAACTTTCACGAAGACTAACTGAATCAGAATTTGAACAACGAAAGAAAGAGTTCTTAAATTCAGCTGATGCTAGAATAATTTTATTGGCTCTTAATGAAAGGCACAATAATAATAAAGTAGAGATTGCAATAGTTACTGAAGAATCTGAAACTGCAAATGACCATAAAGCTTTTAAAAAAATTCCCTCAATTTGTAAAATCCTTGATATAAATGTAATGACTCTGCCCGAATTGCTAGCCAAATATAATGAAATTAACATTGAGTTCAAATAACGAAAAAAGTCAGCAGAGAACACGCTATATAGCAAAAAGCGGTGAAGTGCTTAATTGAAGCGGTTTTAGCCCGTTTCAACTTCATCTTGGTTTGCTAATGAATCGCTCGCAATCCGCTTCATGCCACACTGCTAAACGTTATAGCTAATACCAAGAAAATCCTTGCGGAGAAAAGCGGCATTATTCCAATTAATAATGCGGAGATTAATCCGTATATTTACTACAAAAGAGAAAGATTTATGGCGGGATACATCTATGAACATGATTATTGGCAGGTATCCCACACTTCAGAGATGAATCTGCACAGAGAAGTCCTTTCAATCCTATATGGCGGTAAACTAGCCAAAATTTTTATGAAAATATGCATGTAAAGAACAGGCGCTGCTTTTAATGAAATAAAAAACAGCGCCTTACATAATGTTGGAGTAGCTCCACCAGGACTCGAACCTGGATCTACGGTTTAGGAAACCGCTATTCTATCCCTTGAACTATGGAGCCGTTTTTTAGGAGCCACAAAATTATCCAAAAACAGGGATACTTCAAAATTATTCGCATTTAATATAATCCCAAATTTATCATCACCTATAGCGTGATAAAAGTGAAATTTGTATCTTTGAGTAAAATGAAATCTTATGAGAGTAGAAAGATCAAACAATGAGATTTTGGTACGACTTCCGTCCAATGTTGATTTATCCGAGTTACAAGACATGTTAGATTATCTTGAATATAAAGAGTTAACCATGAACTCCAAAGCAAAACAGGAAAATGCAGATGAATTGGCAAAGGAAGTAAACGCAACAATTTGGGATAAAATTAAAAAACAAAGAAATTTGTAGTTTATGAAAATAACTGTGGACTCTAATATTGTATTCAGCGCAATTTTGAATACACGGAGTAACATAGGACAACTGCTAACAATTGGCGCTAAACATTTCGATTTCTATACAATTAATTTATTAAAGATCGAAATTCTACATCATAAAAATAAAATTCAATCCATTACCGGATTTTCCAATCCAAAATTCAATAAAATTTTTAACCTTATTATTTCTAAAATTCGTTTTGTTGATGAGATATTAATTTCGGATGACACCCTGAAAAAGGCGTATTCACTTTCTTATGATATTGATGAGAAGGATACATTATTCATTGCACTCACAAACCATCTAAATTCCATACTATGGACTGGAGATAAGAAGCTCGAGAATGGATTAAAAAACAAAGGCTTTTCCAATGTTGTCACCACGTCAGACTTGTATGATATTTTTATCACTGAGGAATTAAAGCGTAAAAAAAAATAATATTTAATTTTACCTTCTACCAGAAGTGCGCAAGGCTTCAAACGGAAATGCTCAAATGATATCGTTTATACAAATCTCTCAAAATCGTTCATAATATATTTCCGCTTTACTTGAATACACTGCCAAAAATGCCTATACTTGTGCAGCAAATTAACCATGACAGTAAGCTATCTCGACATACTCATAGGCATACCCCTGCTTTGGGCCATTTATAAGGGATTTACCAAGGGACTCATCATTCAGTTGGGGGCCCTGCTGGCGCTGCTGCTGGGCATTTACGGCGCCATTAAATTTTCATCTTTTACAGCCCAATGGCTGGTTGATACGTTTGAATTCAGTGGCAAGTATCTCGGTTTGGTGGCTTTTTCCCTCACGTTTATTGGTATTGTTGTAGTGGTGCACCTGCTGGCCAGGTTGCTGAGCAAAATAGCCGGCATGGTAGCCCTGGAATTTGTAAACCGCCTTTTGGGTGTGGTATTTTCGCTACTGAAAATGGGGTTTATCATCAGTGTTGTTATTGTCATCCTCAACAGCATCGACGAAAGGATTAATTTTATTGAAGAGGAAACCAAACGGGAATCAATCCTTTACAAACCCATGGGAAAACTGGCACCAGCCATCTTCCCCATAATTACGGAAGCCATTGATATTATTCCGCGCGACAACCTTTTTAAACAGGAGGAAGAAATTTCTGAAGAACCTCCTGCCAGTAAGGAAACCTGATTGCCAGAACCTA
>JBEPYD010000362.1:0-4802 GCA_041641575.1 Bacteroidales bacterium | reverse complement strand
CCGGCAAAGGTTGTCATTCCGTTTGCTACTATATCTCCGGGAAATTGTAATTGGAAAGTTGTGGTTTCATCTACCGTGGAATAAGAAGGTACCTCAGGGGCAAATTTTTGCGCTGACACCGCCACCGGTTCCAGACCAGTACCATATCGGGTGGCCTGTATGGGATACACGCCCATGTCCATTAAAGCGCCTCCGCCATATTCTTTTGTCAGCTTCCAGTGATCAGGGTTCCGGCGCATGCCAAAACCGGCACCCACATTTACAAACCTTATGTCTCCATAGGTTTTGTTTTTGGTAATCTCCATTATTTTTTGTGTATATGGCTCATAATGCAGCCTGTAACCTATAGAGAGGTGCACGCCTTCGTCATTACAAACCGCTATCATTTCCCGGCATTCTTCGGCATTCATGGCCATGGGCTTTTCACAAATCACATGTTTGCCGGCCCGGGCTGCACGTATGGTAAATTCTTTGTGCATGCTGTTGGGAAGCACTACATAAATGATATCAATATCTTCATTATCTGCCACGGAATCAAAATTTTCATAGTTATAAATATTTTGAACCGGAATATTGTACTTTTCACCATAGATTTTCTCTTTCTCAGGCGTACCGGTAACAAATCCAGCCATGTAGCAATGTTCGGTCTGCTGCAGGGCCGGTGCAAGCTCATCACCTGAATAATAGCCCATACCTACCAGGGCAATACCAAGTTTCTTTTCACTACCAAACAGGTTGTGTAATGAAACAGGGTTTGATACAGTAGTAAGCAAGGAAGCTGCTGAGGCTGTTTTAAGGAAGTTTCTACGGGAATTTTTCATCATGTATTTAGTTTAATGTAGTTTCTCAAGGTTTAAAAGGAGAATTTATAACAAGTATTTTTCAAATACTCTTGTAAAATTATCCATTTGTTTGAAAAGACATTGAATTTTCGCAGCAATTTCTAATAAATTGAATGCAGGCAAAAAACAAGATTATCATTACCTGATACAGACATGTTATCCGTTATGTAGAGTATTGTAGTTCATAGACTTATAAAATACTTTTTAAAAAACACTAAAGAAGATAGTGACCTGATGATTCTCACTCCGAATAGATTACTTTTTAAAAATCCTGTAACCTTTTTCCTTGCATGGGTATCTAATCCATGAAACCAAAAATTAAAAATTATGTCACAACTTATTGAAACCCTTATTCCCATTAGTTTGTTTACCGCCATTTTGCTGGCCTGGTATTTTTATATTCGTGCCCGCAACAAGGAGAGGATGGCGCTTATTGAGAAAGGCGTAAATGCTTCTGAGATTTATCCCAAAAGGGATTATAAGTTCAAATTTCCATGGCTGAAAATTGGCCTGCTTATTATTGGCATAGGTCTGGGTCCCCTGGTAGCTATGATTATAGCAAGGTTACCTGCCTTTAACAGGTTTTTGGATGAGGGTCCATTGATCTTAATATTTATGCTTATATTCGGTGGTGCCGCCATGATTTTGGCCGCCCGTTTGGATAAAAAAGAATCTGAATAAATGGAGAAACAGTACCTGCAGCAAGTGTTAAATGGCAACAAAGAGGCTTTTCGTTACCTGGTGGAAATGCACCAGGACGGAGCCTGGGCCGTGGCACTTTCTGTGGTGAAGGATGAGTTTGCGGCACGCGATATTCTGCAGGAGAGCTTTCTCAAAGCATTCCGAAACCTGAAATCTTTCAAATTTAAATCGAAATTTTCAACCTGGCTGCACCGAATCGTGATAAACGAAGCACTTAAACATATTAATAAGCAAAAGCAACACCGGCCTGCGGAAGGAAATCCGGATGAATTTGAACAGAATGAAATCAATGAAGCCATAGAATTGCTCAAACAGGAAGACCAAAAATATTTTTTGGATATGGCCCTTAAACAAATGCCCGCTGCCGAAAGCCTGATACTGACCCTTTTCTACCTGGAAGAAAATTCTCTGGATGAAATTCAGGGTGTAACCGGATATTCAATTTCAAAGGTGAAAGTGCTGCTGCACCGGGGAAGAAAAAGAATGTACATGCTTTTAAAACTATTACTCAACCGCGATATAAAAACACTTTATTAAGATGAATATACATGACTTCCATAATGATGAATATTTAAAAAAGTTGTTCAGTGAAAGCAGGCCGGAGCTGCCATTTCCAGATTTCGCCGATCAGGTAATGGAGCAAATATCTCAGGAATCGGAGGTAGCAGAGAATGTAACTTCTAACTTGAGGATGTCCTGGATATTCTACATCCTGGGCATATTCTCAGGCATGGCCTTTACCATTTTCGCCAGCAATGCAGATTTTAAAATTTACAATATTTCGCTGCAACAGCTTTTACTTCCCATGCTTGCCGTACTCAGTTTTGTGTTTATCATCATCTTTGAAAAATTAGTAAAGGCGGGCAAATCAAGAGAGTAATGTTATTAATTTGGTTTTACTCTCTGTATTAAATTAAGAATTACGAAAGCCACCACAAATAAAGAATAGAGAATACTTAAAAATTTTTCATAGCATTGTCTCGGTTTTTGTTGTAGAATTCTCTCAAAATCGATGCATATACTCCCGTGAAAATCTTTATGCTGAGACAAAACAAAGAGATTTTTCCATAACAATATCCTAAATACCTGCTTATCATCCATTGGGGAGAATAATCCGCAAAATGGGGAATATATAGAACCTAAAATGCAGCAATAAAAGAAATTCCATCAGGCAAAAAAACTATATAATATTAATAAACAGTCGTTTACACCCATGTCTGTTTTTCAATCCGATGCATGGCATAAAATTATCACGTACTATAGAAATTCAAAAAAAATGTTGTGAAAAAAAGATGGATTATACTAATTATCATTGGAGTATTGCTCATTGCAGCCAGAATTGCATTACCTTTTATTTTAAAAAATGTAATCAATGATAAACTTGAAAACCTGAACGCGTATACAGGAAGTATTGAGGATGTGGATCTTCAGCTTTTTCGAGGGGCATATGCCGTTGACACGCTTGTAATTAAAAAGCGTACTGATTCAGTTCCGGCACCATTTTTCTCTGCCCACCGGATTGATTTTTCCCTTCAATGGGAAGCATTATTTGATGGAGCCATAGTAGGCGAAATAAAGGCTGTTCAACCCAGCCTGAATTTTACCGTTTCGGAGATAGATGGGGAAGAAGTGAAACAAACAGGACAAGATGTGGAGTGGTACAGCAAAGTACAAGAGCTTATCCCCGTAAAGATAAACCTGATAGAAATAACAGACGGACATATCTCATACCGGAATTATACTACTAATCCAAATGTTAATGTTGCCATAGACAGTTTAGATTTGGTGGTAAAAAATTTATCCAATGTAGTTGATGAAAATGAGAAATTACCTGCAAGTCTTGAAGGAAACGGAGTTGTTGCTAATAGTGGAAACTTCAACGTTAGTGCTGATATGAATATACTGAAGGAGATACCCGATATGGATCTAAATTTAAAAATTGAGAATGTGGCTCTGCCTTCGCTAAATAACTACTTAAAAGCCTTTACAAACACTGATGCGCGGGACGGAACTTTTAACTTGTATACAGAAGTTTTATTAAATGAGGGAAACATTGAAGGATATGTAAAACCAGTGTTGGAAAATATTGATTTAATTAAATGGAAAAGTGAGGATGAACCCCTTGTAGATAAGATATGGGAGAGCATTGTTGGGGGTGTTGCTGAAATCTTTGAAAATCAACCCCGTGAACAGGTAGCGACAGAAATTCCGCTAAGCGGTAGCGTAAAAGATGTTGATACTGGTATTGGAACAACCTTATGGAATGTTGTGAAGAATGCCTTTATAGAAGCCCTGGATAAACAGCTGAAAAATTCCATTAATTTTGAAAATACTGAAAACTAATAACTGATTTTGAGATGAGTAACAATGCAAAAACAATTATTCTGTATCTCTCATTAATCATCATAGGCACCTACTTTCTGGTTGCCGGTTTAATTAAAGCCCAAAGTTTTCTGGTTCCTATTGCCATTGCAGCATTGTTGGCTATGGTATTGCTACCGGTTGTATCTAAACTGGAACAATGGAAAGTGCCTCGGGCACTTGCCATTCTCATTTCAGACTTAGTTCTGCTCGGATTATGTGTAGGTCTTGTATTTGTGGTAGCTGCTCAGGTGGAAACCATAGCTGATCAATGGCCTCAACTGAAAGAAAATTTACAGCCAAAAATTGAGAAGGTACAGGGTTTTATCGCGGATAAAACCGGTATAACGGAACAAGAGCAAACCAAACAAATAAAAGAAGCCATTCAATCGAGAAATGGCAAAAGTATTACAAGCCGGTTATCATCATTTTTTCCCAGCCTGGTTTCTTCCCTCGGAAATTTTTTACTGGTCTTTATATATATTTTCTTCTTTCTGTATTATAAAGATAAATTCAGGAATTCAATTTTGAATTTCATCCCTGAGGAAAAAAGGGACAAAGGGGAAAATATCGTGTCGCGGTTTAGTAGCGTAAGCCAGCAATATCTATTTGGCCGGTTTATACTGATATTATTTCTTGCCATTATTTATACCATCGGTCTGTTTATCGTGGGTTTGAAATATGCACTTTTCATATCCATTCTGGCGGCGGTACTCACAATAATTCCTTACATTGGCAATATCATAGGTATAGCACTGGCCCTTATTATGAGTATCGTTACTGGCGAGAGCACAGGTTCTATGATTGGTGTTATTATTGTATTTACCATTGCACAGTTTTTTGAAAGTTACATCCTTGAACCCTATGTTGTTGGTCATAAGGTGGAAATAAACCCTG
>JBEPYD010000361.1:0-4810 GCA_041641575.1 Bacteroidales bacterium | reverse complement strand
AGAAACTACCGACAGGGAAAATGATTTTATCACCCATACCATTACAGGCGGGCCGTTTATTTTTGAAGACAGCGCCTACATTGATACAACCGTGCAGGATACCGGACGCACGGTTTCATACATTACGTGGAAAACGAATTGCAGTCATGTGCGGCCGGACCCATACAACATCCTGGTAAAGGCAGAGGATGATAATTTTGAATTGAAGCTGGTTGATATTGACCAGTTTAAAATCAGGGTAATTGCACCTCCCGTAACCGGGTTGGGAGCTACTTCTACCAGCAATGCCGTTAATCTTTCCTGGTCGCCTCATGAATGTTCGCAGGTATCGGGTTACGAAATATACCGCAGCCAGTTTTTTACCGGCTTTGAGCCTGACAGTTGCACCACTGGTGTACCGGAAGAAACCGGGTATATCAAAATCGGCGAAACAAATAATTTTGCTGATACAACTTTTATGGACAACGATGAAGGAAAAGGTTTACAGCAGGGATTTGATTATTGCTACATCATTATTGCCGTTTTTGAAAATGGTGCCCGCAGTATGGCCTCAGCAGAAATATGCCAAAGCCTCGTAGCCGGTTCTCCTTCATTGCTTTCTGCAAGCGTAACTGAAATAAGCGAGTCCAATGGTTCTGTTTTCGTTTCATGGGCAAAACCCAGTGACCTTGATAGTATTCCTGCCACAGGCCCTTATGAATACATTATTTCCCGCGCCAATCAGCTATGGGGAGGTACTTATACCGAGATTAACCGGTTTAAAACGGCCGACTTAAATGATACTACCTTTACAGATGAAAATATCAACACAACCATTTTTCCATACTCTTACCGTGTTGAATTATTTAATGATGCACCGGATAACCGCTTCCTGATCGGAAGCCCGGAGGTTGCCTCCACTACATACCCGGAAGCAGAAGTAAAGGATAATGGCGGCATTTTATATTTCCGTAAGAATGTGCCCTGGATAGACAGCGCTTACGTAATTTATCAGAAAACGAATGGCGGCATTTATGACTCTGTTGCAGTAAGTTACCGCGACACATTTTTCCTTGAAGGCCTTCAGAACAACGTGGAATATTGTTACCGTACAAAAGCCATTGGATACCGCAACCTTGATTCGGTTCAGTACAATACCCTGAACTGGAGCCATGAAGTATGTTTTACGCCCGTGGATACCTTTCCACCCTGTCCACCAGAACTTAGTGTTACCTCATACTGCGACAGCCTCTACAACGATCTTATCTGGACCAACCCGAACAATACCTGTGCAGATGATGTGGTAAGCTATAATCTTTATTATTCTCCACTCATTAATGCACCCTCTGTTCTTTTAGAAACTTTTGACCCCGATAGAGATACCACTTACAGGCATTTTCCTGATTCCACCCTGGCAGCCTGTTATTATGTAACCGCAGTAGATTCTTTTGGCAATGAAAGTGCGCCATCTGAAAGGGTTTGCGTGGATGTATGCACTGATTATGAATTACCGAACTATTTCACACCCAATGGCGATAACCAAAACGATTATTTCAGGCCGGGGCCATACACTTACGTGGAATTTGTTGATATGAAAATATTTAACCGCTGGGGCAACCTGGTTTACGAAACCAGCGATCCGGATATAATGTGGGATGGAAAAATTATGGGGACGAATAAACTTGCCTCGCCGGGCGTATATTTTTATATATGCGATGTTTACGAAAGAAGATTAACAGGATTAGAAGTCAGAAACCTGGTAGGTTTTGTGTATTTGTTTACCGATGGAACTGCAAATCCGCCACCACCTGCAGAATAAAAGAGAATGAAAAATATAATGAAGCCAACTTATTTTATTTTTGTTTTAGCATGTTGCACCGCTATGTTTTATCAGCTGCACGCGCAGGGAACAGAAGAAAAGGACCCTTTACTCAAAGCCAAAGCGCTCTACATCAGTGAGGATTACCAAACCGCCCTGGAATGGCTTTCAAAAGCAGAAGAACCTTCCGGTGATGAGGAAGTAAAGACACTTGAAGGGAAAATTTATCTGCACCTGCAGGATTACCCTGCAGCCATCCGGGCCTGCCAAAAAGCTGCAGCTGAAAACCCTGAAAAAGCATCATATACCCTGGCACAGGCATATGCCCTTTCGGGACAATATGACAGCGCCCTGGTCTGGCTTGAAAAGCACCTGACCTCCCCCTATCGAAAACCAGCCGGTGAAATTCAGCTTGATCCGGCTTTTACCGCACTGGAACGCACCCGAGGATGGCGCACCCTTTGGGCAAAAGAATATTATTCAGACAAAGAGAAAACTGAGAGCCGTGCCAGGTACCTGTTACAATCAGGGAATTTTACAGCCACACTGGCTTACCTGAACGACAGCATCAAAAAACACGATTATCATGCCTTGTACAGCATAAGAGGGCAGGTATACGACAGCCTTAAAAACTATAAAGCCGCTTACGCGGATATGCAGGAGGCCCTGACCCTGGAGCGCAAACCCGAATATTACCTGCTTAGCGCTTCTGTGGCCATGAATCTGGAAGATTATGAAGCGGCACGAACAGATGCCAGCAATGCCCTGCGACTTGATCCGTCCCTGTTTAATGCCTATCTTCTCCGGGCCAAAGCAAAAGTCGCCCTTGGCGACTACTCAACAGCCATTTCCGATATGGATTCCTATCTCAATTACTTCCCCCGGGATGCAGCCGGATTGAACCTGGCCGGGCGTATATCTTTGGAAGATGAAAACTACCTCAAAGCGTTAACCTACTACAACAAAGCCCTGAAAATAAGCAAAGCAGAACCCGATTATTTTTCCGGCAGAGGCAAGGCTTACCTCCAAACTGGCATGCATGAATATGCCCAACGCGATTTTTCCATGGCGCTTGACCTGAACCCGAAGAATGGTGAATTATGGTACCTGAAAGGCCTTGCCCGGCAGCAATCAGGAGATGAAGCAGGTGCCTGTAATGATTTTGAAAAAGCTTTTAAAAGAGGTTATAAGCCAGCGCTGGATGAACTGCAAAAAAACTGCAAAAGCCGGTTTTAAATCAGTAATGCCTTTGCAAAAAATTGTTCATTCCTAAATGTACGCCGCAAAAAAATCAGCTTAAATTTGAGAAATACTTCATAAACTGGCTGCGCTCATATATAGCCGGATCATCAATACGCCGGTAGCTCATAAGACCCCTGCAATCATCAATGGTTTTAAAATTCTTTTGGTCCATGATGGCATTCATCTCTTCAAGGAATTTACCAATCACTTCTGGCCCATTTTTATATATAGCGGAACTCACCTGCACGGCATTGGCGCCTGCCATGAGAAGTTTTAACATGGCTTCACCTGAATGTACGCCGGTAGATGCGGCAATATCCACCTCATCCACCTGGCTGGAAATAATACCGGTCCACCGCAACGGACGACTTAAATCTGAGGGTTTGCTGAAAACTTCGGAGGATTTGAATTTCATGTTCTCCAGGTCAATATCCGGCTCATAAAATTTATTAAACAACACCACTCCTTTTACACCCCGGAAATACAACTGATCAACAAGATAAGGAAGGTTGGTAAACTGGTAACCGAGCTTCACGGCAATAGGAATATTAACCTGCTCCTTTACTGCCGATACCAAATTGAAATACAAATCTTCATAATCAACAGATTTCATGGTCTTGTCGTTGGGGACAAAGAACAGGTTCAGCTCCAGGGCACTGGCTCCGGCCGCTTCAATCTGTTTGGCAAAACTCACCCATTCTTTGGCTGAAACACAATTGATACTGGCAATTACCGGAATATCCACCGCTTTTTTAGCTTCTTCAATAAGGGTAAGATACTCATCCACAGAATTGCTTTTGGCATAATTGTTCACATAATCAAGCGCTTCAGGATAATTGCTGGTTTCGTGCTGAGAAAGGTAGCCAGCCTCGTGGTTAATCTGTTCTTCAAAAAGTGATTTTAACACCACAGCTCCCGCTCCGGCTTCAGCAAGTTTTTTTATTTTTTCCACATTATCTGTTAAGCCTGAACTACTAACAATCAAAGGGTTTTTAAGATTCAGTCCGAGATAAGTGGTTTTTAGATTTGCCATTATAGTTAATTTTAATCAGTGATAATTTCGTTCTCCAAAAATATTACTCCCAATACGTACCATTGTACTGCCTTCCTCAATTGCAATTTTATAATCATTTGACATCCCCATGGATATTTCACGGAAGGCAGGTTTATCTTTAAAATACATTTGTTTCAACTCTTCAAAAGTCTTGCGCAACATTTTAAATTCATTCCGGACTACTTGTTCCTCATCTGTAAAAGTAGCCATGCCCATCACTCCGCAAATTTCAACATGATGAAACGCTTTGAACTGATCGCCGGAAAGTATTTCATGGATTTCGTCCATAGAAAATCCGTACTTCGATTCCTCACGGGCAATGTGCAATTGCAACAGGCATTGAATAATACGGTCATTTTTTTGTGCTTCCTTGTTAATTACCCGGAGCACCTTAAGGCTGTCGGCCGAATGAATAAGATCTACAAATGGGGCAATATACTTCACTTTATTGGTTTGTAAATGACCAATCATATGCCATTTTATCTTTTCGGGCAATTCACCAGCTTTGGTAATCAACTCCTGGGCCTTGTTTTCTCCAAATACCAAATGACCGGCAGCCATAGCTTCCTGGATATCACTGATGGGTTTGGTTTTAGAAACAGCTACCAGTGTAACATCTGCCGGTATCTCCTTTCGAATTTGCTCTAAATTTTCTGCAATCATAAATCCTTATCGAAATTTGAAACCAAAAGTAATAAAAATGCGGCAGATAGGTG
>JBEPYD010000360.1:0-4828 GCA_041641575.1 Bacteroidales bacterium | reverse complement strand
CAGCGCCCAGAAAAATTAAAAACGTGGTTAAAAAATGTGCCTTTTTCATGATTGCATAATTTAGTTGATGAATTTTATTCGCAGTTCTTATAATTTTAATAACGCGATTTCAACTATAATGCCAAAGCCAAAAAAAGCATATTAACACACTGTTTTTCTGATACTTACAAATGGCACTGCTGAATTTATTGTCAGGTACTTGTGTTGACTTTTGCAACACTTTATTTTATAAAAATACGTATGAAATTGACTATTAATGCATTATACCAAGTGTATGAATTTTAAGCATGTGTAAGTTTATTCAACACTCAGCTTGTATCATACTGATAATCTGATCTTTTACAAATTGTATGATACAGCATGGTTATACAATTACTGAAGTATAATATAATAATTAAAAGAAAGATGCTATCTGTGCAATATGATTTTAGGGGTAAACACATCCCGGGTAAGGGATTTTATTTTAATCACTTTGAAATGCACATGTGAATAGTTCCACACGGTGTGAAAGAATATCAAAAATTTGGGTTCAAACTAAACACAAGATGATCACTTCTTACCGGAGGAATAAAAATGGTAAAAACTATTTAGATGAGAAAGAAATATAATCGACCAGAATTATTCTTTATCTTCTTCAGAAGAATCGCCTAAATCTTCAAAATTTACATCTGTATAGCTATTTGACTGTTCCTGAGAGATGTTTTCCTGCTCTTCAGGAGATTCAGTTAATTCAGGTGATGAAGATTCAATAAATGAAATGGCTTCTTTAAGAGCATCCTGAAACTTGTCAAAATCTTCTTTGTAAAGAAAAATTTTATGTTTCTCATAAAAGAACTTGCCGTCTCTGTTAAACTTCTTTTTACTCTCAGTTAATGTGAGGTAATAATCATTCCGGCGGGTAGCCTTTACATCAAAGAAATAAGTACGCTTACCTGCTCTTACAGCCTTCGAGAAAATCTCTTCACGAGCATTTTGCTCATTACCTCCGGTTTTTTGAGTTGATTCATCCATGTCTGTATTCCGTTTGTTTAACTCGGTTTAGTACATTCAAAAATAAAAAAATAATTTTATAATCCTCAAACTACATAAATTTATTAAGAGAAATTTCATATAATCTAATTTGTATAAGCCAAAACATAGTTAAATGAACGATAATGAACTATAGTAAATCCACCGTTTACAAAAAAGCAAACGCTTTGCATCTCAACCAGCAGGTGCTATTGAATTGTGAATAAAATAAAAGATAATTCGGCCAAAAAAACAAAAGATACACTACTTTTGCAAAACTTATTATAAATAAACAATACCCGATGATAAGCCGACGATTGATTAGAGTAAAAGTATTACAAGTTCTTTACGCATATTTAAAATCAGAAAAAAGTTCCCTGAATATCGCTGAAAAAGAATTGTTTTTCAGCTTAAATAAATCCTATGACCTCTATTTTTATCTTTTTCTGCTGATACTGGAAATTCAGCGGTATGGACAGAAAAGAATAGACCTTGCAAAGCAGAAAAAAAGACCAACCCCCGAAGATCTTGACCCAAACATGCGGTTTGTGGAAAACAAGTGCCTGACCCAAATTGAGAATAATTTTTTCATTAATAAGCATTTGGCTGAAAGAAAATTGAGTTGGATAAATTATTCCGAACTCATATCAAAGTTGTACCGGGAAATGGAGAAGGAGCAATACTTTATTGATTATATGGAGGCAGAAGACAGTAATTACAAAGCCGATAAAAAACTCCTGGAGGACATATTTACCCGAACAATAGCACCAAATGATGATATCATGAGTATCCTGGAGGAGCAAAGTATATACTGGAATGATGATCTCGAATTTGTGATAAGCATGATATTGCGCACGATCAGTAAATTTAAAGAAAGCAGTGATGAATACCAGAAAGTAATGCCCCAATTTAAAAATGATGAAGATGACAGCTTTGCCAAACGGCTGCTGCGCAAAAGCATTCTTAAAGGTGATGAATATCTTGAACTGATAAAAAAATATGCCAAAAACTGGGAACTGGAGAGAATTGCCGACATGGATATCATTATTATGCAGCAGGCGATTACGGAAGTAGTAGAGTTCCCTTCGATACCTACACGGGTAACCTTCAATGAGTATATTGAAATTGCCAAGTTTTACAGTACCAATAAAAGCAGTGTTTTTATAAATGGTATTCTTGATAAAGCAGTGCAGGAATTAAAAGAAAAAAATATTGTAAAAAAGCAGGGTCGGGGCTTAATTGGTGAGGTATAACACCTTTCGGGACAAAAACCTGCACTTAATTATCCTTGTCTTACTCTTAAATTTGTTGTTACTTTGCTTCCATTAATTGTTAATATCTTTTACTAATGCCCTTATCTGTTTTACATAACCGGCTGAAAGCAATATATTTGCTTGTTGTTATCATACTGGTTGCACAGTGCCAAACAGCACCACAAAACACCAATGAAGAGCAAGAAGCAGAAAGTAAAGAATTCACCGGGACGCCAGAGATAACATTTGAGAATGATTTTTTTGACCTGGGACCTTTGCAAAGCGGTGAGATTGCAAGCGTATACCTCACCTTTACAAATACCGGCAATGGTCTGCTAGTGGTGCAGGATGTAAAAACCACCTGTGGATGCACCGCTACAGACTGGAACAAAGCGCCCGTAAAGCCCGGGGAGAAAGAACGAATTGAAATTACTTTTGATAGCAGCGGCCTCTCAGGTAAACAGGTGAAAAACATCACCATACAAACAAATGCTGACGAAAGACCCGCTGTAATTACACTTACAGCAGAGATAAAAAATGCAACTTAATTATAATAAATTATATTAATCTAAATTTTTCAATGATGAACCAATTACTTTATGTGTTATTAATGGGGCCGGCCCCTGAAGGTCAAAACCCGATTGTATCATTTTTACCCCTGCTTTTGATTATTGTGGTATTTTACTTTTTTATGATACGGCCACAGATGAAAAGGCAAAAAGATCTAAAAACATACCGTGAATCGTTGCGTCAGGGCGACAAAATAGTAACAACAGGAGGTATTTACGGAAAAATTGCTGAAATTAAAGAAAACATTATAACCATTGAAGTAGAAGATAAGGTTAGAATGAAAATTGATAAATCAGCTATTCTGAAAGATCCTACAGACCTGCAACAACAGAAATAAAAATCCCGGGTTTATAACCTATAACAGGTTTTTTTAAAAGGGTATGGATAAAAGTAAAACAGAAGATGAACTACTTGAACGATTGCGAAAAGCCATAACAGGAAGAAAACTGGAATCAAACCAGAAAATATTTACCTTCCTGTTCTTTGTACTGCTCGCCTCAACGTTCTGGTTACTTAATGCCCTCAATAAAACCTACACAACTTCAATCCCTTACCCGGTTCATTATGTCAATTTTCCGGAAAATAAGATTTTAATTGGTGATATACCCCAGCGCCTTTCACTTGATGTTGAGGCGCATGGGTATACCCTTTTAAAATATAAACTTAGCAGCCGTAAAATACCCATCATATTTAACGTTAAGTCTTTCTCCCTTAACAGGATACCAGGTGAAAACAAAAACCGATTTTATATTCTGACACAATTTGCCCGTGAGAAAATTGCGCGGCAATTAAGTTCCGAAATAACAATTAATGAAATCAGTCCGGATACATTATACTTCAATTTTGCCGAATTAGTAAGCAAAAAAATACCTGTAAATGCAAATATCGAAGTGGATTTTGCCCGCCAGTATATGGTTCACGGTAGAATATCCACAACTCCTGACAGCGTTACGGTTACCGGCCCGGATGTTATCCTTGATACCCTAAGCCATATAGATACAAAACCATTGAAGCTTGAGCAGGTTTCACATTCCACCCAAAGAAATTTGTCATTGCTTTCCATTGACAACCTGGAATACTCAGATAAACGGGTAGTTGTCAATATTCCTGTGGAAAGATTTACCCAGGCCTCAGTTTTAGTGCCTGTAAATCCAATAAATGTCCCAGATAGCCTGGAATTGAAAACTTTCCCTGCCCGTGTGAATGTTTCTTACATTGTAGGTTTAAGCTCTTTTAACCTGGTAGATGAAAACGCTTTTGAAATTGTGGTAGATTACAACCAGCTGCAAAACAACTTAAACAATAAACTCCGGGTGGAATCCACTCGTTCTCCGGTATTTGTTCGCTCTGTAACGTTGCACCCTCTTTATGTTGACTATGTTATTGAAAAACAATAAATTATGTTCAAAGTAGGTATCACAGGAGGGATTGGAAGTGGCAAAAGTACAGCAGCAGAAGTATTTGAAAAGTTGATGGTTCCTGTATTTTATGCCGATAAAGAGGCAAAGGACTTATACACCGATAGCATAGCGGTAAAAGAAGAAATCATTAATCTTTTAGGAGAGGAAGCTTATTTATCATCGGGTGAACCCAACCGCAAAATAATTGCCTCTAAAATATTTAACAATGAAGAGCTTCTGAAAGAAGTTAACAATATTATACATCCGGCTGTAGCCGAAAAATTTAAAAACTTCTGCCATGTGCACAGGCAAAAGCCATATGTTATTAAGGAAGCAGCTATTCTCTTTGAAAGCAATGCACACAAGGCGTTGAATTATACAATTTGCGTGGATGCACCGGAATATGTCCGAATTAAAAGGGTAATGAATCGCGATAATGTAACTGAAGAAGATGTTCGTCAGCGCATGAAAAACCAATGGCCGGCAGAGAAAAAAGCTGCGCTTGCTGATTTTGTGATTCTAAACGACGGAAAAACCATGCTTTTGCCACAAATATTACGATTGCATGAACAATTTAGTGAAAAATAAGTAACACAG
>JBEPYD010000359.1:0-4843 GCA_041641575.1 Bacteroidales bacterium | reverse complement strand
GCTAATTTTACCTTCGGTTTCAGATTCTAATCCCTAAATTAATCTCCAATGCGGAAGCGAATACTTTTCTCCCTTTTGTTGTTGTTCCCATTATCTTTAATGGCACAATTAGGCGGCAATTATACCTACGACTTTTTAAGCCTTACCAATTCAGCCCGTGTAGCCGCTTTAGGGGGTAAAAACGTTTCGCTAAAAGACCATGATCTGAACATGGCTTTTCATAACCCGGCCCTGCTTGATTCCCTCTCTTCCGAAAACCTGGTGATTAATTATGTAAATTATTTTGCTGATGTAAACTTTGGTTATGTTTCTTATGCCAAACATCTTTCACAGGGAACCTTTGGCCTTGGCATGCATTACATTAATTATGGAGATTTTATAGAAACCGATGCCACCGGAAACATTCTGGGAGGATTTAAAGCAGCCGAATATGCCCTGAATATAATGTATGCCTTCCGGCTCGACAGTTCTTTTCATGTAGGGGTAAATGTAAAACCTGTCTATTCCGTCCTCGAAAAGTACACTTCTTTCGGAATGGTCACAGACCTTGGCATCACATATGTGAACCGATCAGGACTGTTTAGTGCTGGCTTTGTAATTCGTAACCTGGGAACCCAGTTTAAACCCTACCATTCCGGTAATTTTGAGCCTGTACCCCTCGATGTTTCCCTGGGCATTACGCAGAAACTAAAATATGCTCCCCTCCGGTTTTCTGTTACCGCTCATCATTTGCAGCGTTGGGATATGACGTATACTGATCCTAACGAGCAGGAGCGGAACTTTGATCCGTTTACCGGTGAAGCAGAAAATGAAAACCGTGTAGAAGATTTTGCCGAAAATCTGATGCGCCATATGATATTCGGAGTGGAATTATTGCCTTTCAAGAACTTTTACCTTAGCATGGGATACAATTACCAGCGCCGTAAAGAATTACAGACTACTGATCGTCCGGGGCCAGTGGGCTTTTCATGGGGATTTGGATTGAAAATTTCCAAATTTCATATCAGCTACGGACGTGCCAGCTATCACCTGGCCGGAGGTTCAAATCATTTTTCCCTCTCCACCAATCTCTCCACGTTTTACAGCAAATCACCCTAAACCTTTTTCCATTAGATTAAAGAATGTTTACCTTTGCGGGACATCATCATTAAAATGGAAAGCAATTTTTCAAAACCAACAGTCATTGCCATTGATGGGTATTCTTCATGTGGCAAAAGCACATTTGCGAAAAAACTTGCGACTTTGCTTAACTATACATACATAGATAGTGGCGCCATGTACAGGGCTGTAACGCTGTTTGCCCTGCAAAATAAAATTGATCCCGGCACACCTGAGGGCCTGGAAGCTTTAATTGAATTGTTACCCGGAATTTCTGTTTCATTTGAAGCAGAAGGAAGTGCCGCACGGGGAAATACCCTGCTAAACGGTGCAAATGTAGAAAATGAAATACGTGGGGTGGAAGTGTCATCCCGGGTAAGTGAAGTTAGCAAAATTCCCCAAGTGCGTGCAATGTTAGTGAACCTGCAGCGGCGAATAGCCGGAGAACAAAACATTGTAATGGATGGCAGAGATATTGGTACAGTGGTATTCCCCGATGCTGATCTTAAAATTTTTATGACAGCTTCTCCAAATATAAGGGCACAGCGTAGATACGATGAGTACACCAACAAAGGCCAGCAGGTTTCTTTCGGGGAAATACTTGAAAATATCCGGCAACGCGACCATCTTGATGAAACAAGAAAAGTAAGTCCGCTACAACAAGCTGCAGATGCGGTTGTACTCGACAATTCAGATATGACACCAGATGAACAGCTAACCTGGATCAGACCAATCATAAAGAAAATAACAGGACAGAATATTTAGCATGCAGCCTAAACCCATAAATGTTCAAATTGATCCTTCGGCAGGCTTCTGCAATGGTGTTACCTGCTCAGTAGAGCAGGCGGAGACGCTGCTGGCAGACAATGGCAAATTATACTGCCTGGGTGAACTGGTACATAACCGGGAGGAAGTCAGCCGACTCCACCAAAAAGGACTGCGGGTAATTGATAAGCAGACATTTAAAAACCTGAAGGATACTACTGTATTACTGCGCTCCCATGGGGAACCTCCTGAAACCTACCATATGGCTGAGCAGAATAACATACGCCTGGTGGACAGCACTTGTAAAATTGTTTTGGGACTGCAAAAAAGGATAAAAAAAACATATGATGAATTATTGCCTCAACAAGGACAAGTAGTTATATTTGGAAAACCCGGACATCCTGAAGTGGTCAGCCTCAACGGACAAATAGACAACAAGGGCATCATCATCTCAGGGACTGATGACATCCATAAAATTAACTTCAAAAAACCTGTGGCATTGTTCTCTCAAACAACCATGGAACCTGTACTTTTTCATGAAATTGCACAGATTCTCCAGGATAAAATGGGAGAACAGCAACTAAAAATACATAAAACCATTTGTCATCAGGTAGCAGGACGTAAGCCTAAAATTCAGAAATTTGCCAGTGAGCACGATGCAATCATCTTTGTGGCAGGTAAAACAAGTTCAAATGGCAAAGTACTTTATGAAGCCTGCCGGGAAGTGAATTCACGTACCTATTTTATCTCCAGCCATAAGGAATTAAACCTTGCGTGGTTTAATGGTGTTTACTCAGTAGGGATTTCAGGTGCCACTTCCACTCCGCTTTCACAGTTAAACGAAGTGGCCTGTATCATTAAAGAACAGAAATTCTGATAATTAAATATATATTAAGTAAAAAGCTAAATTTACTTACAATTAATGAAAATTTAAAGGCTAAAGATAATTGACAACAATCATATAACCACTTTTATATTAACTTTACATTTTTTATCATTAGTAAATAACAATCATTTATATTTATGGGAAAATTAAAAAAAATTGGTGTTCTAACTTCCGGAGGTGATGCCCCGGGGATGAATGCCGCCGTGCGGGCGGTAACACGTGCAGCGATATATCACAACCTTGAAGTTTTTGGCATTGTTCGCGGATATGAAGGGATGATTAAAGGCGAGATGCGCAAGCTTGAATCACATGATGTAAGTGGAATAATTCAAAGAGGTGGAACAATTTTACAAACAGCACGTTGCCCTGAATTCCGGACTGAAGAAGGCCGAAGGGAAGCTTATGAACAATTAAAAAAACATGAAATTGATGCAGTAGTTGTAATAGGAGGTGACGGTTCTTTTACGGGTGCCAGCATTATGTCTAAAGAATATAATATTCCTTTTGTTGGCATTCCGGGCACCATTGATAACGACCTGTTTGGGACAGACTACACCATTGGATATGACACAGCCCTGAACACTGTTGTAGAAGCAGTTGATAAAATCAGGGATACAGCGAGCTCACATAACCGCATATTTTTTGTGGAGGTGATGGGAAAAGAAGCAGGTTTCGTTGCTTTACGCAGTGGTATTGCCTGTGGTGCCGAAGCCATTTTTATACCCGAAGTTGAAGGTGAGCAGGCAAAACTAATTGATTATCTCAGTACCAGGGGAAAAACCAAGCGTTCCAGCATTATTATGATCGCCGAAGGAGACACAGAAGGTAATGCTATTGAAACTGCAAAAAAATTCCAGGATAAATTTCCCAAAATGGACATTCGTGTTACCATTCTGGGCCATATTCAAAGGGGTGGAACACCATCTGCCTATGACAGGGTTACTGCCAGCAAAATGGGAGTAGCTGCTGTTGATGCCCTGCTCGACGATCAAAAAAGTATTATGATAGGCCTCGTAAATAATGAAATTGTACACGTCCCGCTCAGTAAAACCGTAAAAATGCACAAAGATGTCAGTAGCTCACTCCTTGAAATTGCTGATATCCTCGTAGGATAAAAAATCCGGATAATAACATAAAGTAATCACCTTCTTCCACTGTGTTGAAGGTGATTTTTTTTATCATCCTTGTTTTATACCTTTGAAAGCAAGAAAAATATTTTCTGAAATTATTTAAGGTCCATGCCCGAAAACTCAAACACCACTTTTGTGGATGTAATTCTACCATTGCCCCTTCATCAGAAGTTTACCTACAGCGTACCTGATGATATGCAGGGAGAAATTCAAACAGGATGCAGGGTGGTGGTACAATTTGGTGCCAGAAAATATTACACAGGGCTTGTGATAGCCATCCATCAAAACAAACCACAGAATTTTAAAACCAAACCTGTTACCACCCTCCTCGATGATTTCCCTGTAGTGAATAACCAACAATTGAAACTATGGGAATGGGTGGCTTCTTATTATATGTGCACCCCTGGTGAAGTAATGAAGGCTGCACTACCTTCCGGGCTTAAGCTTGAGAGCCAGAGCCGCATTGTACTCAATGAAGATTTTACTGAGGTGGAAAAAATGAGCGAGGAGGAAGAATTAATATACAATGTACTGATTGATAAAAAATTTATTTCATTACAGGAAATTGCAAGTAGCCTTGAGAAAAAAAGTGCTGCGGCCATTGTTAAAAAACTCCTTGCACACGGGGCAGTGCGTGTAGAGGAGAAAATGGGTAAAGGCACAGCAAAAAAAACGGAAAAAATTATTTCTCTGAATGAAGCATATATGCAGCCTGAGAAATTCAATGCACTAGCCGACAAGTTAACACGGGCTCCAAAACAATTAACTTTGCTGCTATCCTATGCGGAAGCTGCCAAATTTTTGGAAAATGGTGCGGGAGAACTTCCGGCAACACAACTCTTGAAAAAATCCGGCACATCTTCAGCCATATTACGAGCCATGGTTGAGAAAGGAATTTTTAATCAGTATGAGAAGGAGGTAAACCGCATTGGCGGAGAGAATGCTACCCTTATGAATCCCCATA
>JBEPYD010000358.1:0-4851 GCA_041641575.1 Bacteroidales bacterium | reverse complement strand
TTTCACAGACTATGATACCGTGTATAAGTTTGGAAAAACAACAGATATTCTCACAATTGAAATAGAAAAAGTAAACGTGGAAGCCCTTCTTAAACTCGAAGAAGAAGGATTAGTCGTGCACCCCAGCCCGCATGCCATTAAAATTATCGGAGATAAGGGCGATCAGCGTCTATTTCTGGATGAGGCCGGTATTCCGGGTCCTGAGTATCAGATTGCAGAAGATAAAGAACACATTCTGTCATTGGTGCAAAAGAATAAAATTAAAATTCCTTTTGTGCAAAAGCTGCGCAAGGGAGGCTATGATGGAAGAGGCGTTTTTATTGTCCGCTCTGAGGATGATCTGGATGAACTGCTTGAAGGACCTTCTTTAATTGAAGAACTCGTGGATATTGAAAAGGAGATTGCCGTTGTTGCTGCAAGAGGTGAGAATGATGAAATTAAATGCTTTACACCCGTGGAGATGGTTTTTAAACGTGAGGCCAACCTGCTTGATTACCTTATGAGCCCCGCCTCACTTACACAGGGACAGGAAATTCGTGCTACACAGATTGCCATAGAAACCATAAAAAAGTTTAAGATGCAGGGATTACTTGCCGTGGAGCTTTTTCTCACCCGTAACAACAAAATCCTTGTAAATGAAGTAGCACCGCGGCCTCACAACAGCGGGCATCATACCATAGAAGCAAACGCAACCTCTCAGTACGAGCAGCTTTTAAGGTCAATTCTGGGTATTCCCCTGGGCAATACAGAGCAGGACGGTATCGGATTAATGGCCAATTTATTGGGTGAACCGCAAGCCAATGGCAAACCCAATTACCAGGGTTTACAGCAATGCCTTTCGCAACAGGGAATAAATATTCATATTTACGGGAAAAGAAAAGTTACCCCATACAGAAAAATGGGTCATGTTACCATTACTGCCCCAGCCCTGTCAGAAGCCAAAGAGAAACTAAAGTATGTAAGAGAAAACCTGCGAATAGTTTCCTACGATGAATGAAAACCTGTATTTTTGCTGATCAAAAAATAATGTGAATCATGAGCAACAGTAAACCCCTGGTCAGTGTAATTATGGGATCCGATTCTGACCTTAACGTTATGCAGGATGCCGTTGATGTTTTGAAAAGCCTGGGAATACCCACTGAAGTTTCGATTGTTTCGGCCCATCGTACACCTGAGCGTTTGATGGAATATGGCAGTAATGTTCATAAAAAAGGCATAAAAGTGGTGATTGCCGGAGCTGGCGGAGCTGCACACCTTCCCGGCATGGTAGCGTCCATGACTCCCTTGCCTGTAATTGGTGTGCCTGTGAAGGCATCTATTTCCATAGCCGGAATTGATTCGCTGCTTTCCATTGTTCAAATGCCTCCCGGAGTGCCTGTAGCTACAGTGGCCATAAATGGAGCAAGAAATGCCGGATTACTGGCAGGGCAAATCCTCTCTGTTGCTGATGATGAGCTGCAGCTAAAAATAATGGCATTTAAGCAGGAAATGAAGGAAAAAGTCCTTGAGAAAGCTGAAAAACTAGAAAAAGATCAGCAATAAACGCTTTCACAACCTTTAAATTAATTTTATGAAGAAGAAATTTAGCTGGCGTGCTTTTGTCAGCTTTGGATTATTTGTGGCGTTTTTCATCATTTTCATAACCGGGCTCATGCTTTACCTCGCTCCTTCAGGAAGGGTTGCGCATTGGGTAAACTGGAAAATCTTTGGGCTCGACAAAAATCAATGGCAGGCACTGCATACCATTTTTTCTTTCCTGTTTGTAATTCTTTCAATTTTTCATCTTTTCTCCATTAACTGGAAGGCTTTCTGGTCCTATATCACATCTAAAACCAGGCAGGGTTTGAACAAGGGAAGAGAGCTATATGCAGCTATTTTACTGATGCTGGTAATTTTTGCAGGAACCCTTTTAAATGTCACTCCTTTTAGCAGTGTGATGAATTTTGCAGAGTATATAACAGACGTATGGGAACAAACCATTGAAAACCCACCTGTCCCTCATGCAGAAAAGCTTTCGCTCATAGAACTCTCCTATCAACTGGAGGATTTTGATGTGGAAAAAATAGTAAATCGCCTGCAAAACAACAACATCCGGTTCGATTCTGTAACCCAGACACTGGAAGATATCGGCAAGAAGAATGAATTGCCGCCGGTTGAAATATATAACCGGATTGTAAAAAATTCACTGGGTGGCATGGCTGGCTCAGGAATGGGATTGAAAAGCCTTGAAACATTTGCCGCTGACGAACATCTCAATATTGATACCCTGTTGAGGCATCTTGAAGATAAAGGTATTGAAGCCACACGCGAACAATCCCTGAAAGAAATTGCAAGTAAGAACGACATGCCGGCAAAGGATATTTATAATTATCTGATGGAATTAAACAGAAACGATTAAACCTTTTTTCGTTTTTGGTGTCAAATACAGAATAGCATCACATTGATAATACCCGATATGAAAACCCTGTGTACATCAATTCTTCTTCTCTTTATTCATTCTGCCCTGTCAGCACAGGTACAGTGCTGTAAGGATCACCTTACACAAGTTCCCTGCCGGGAAAATACAATGTCAGGGACTGCTGGTGAAAACAATGCTTTTTCATACCTAAACACACTTCCAGCAGAAAACCTTAGTAAAGAAGAAAATGCTGCACTATTGCAAATGCGTGAAGAAGAGCTTCTGGCATATGATGTGTACAATTATCTTTTTGATGCATGGGGAATACGCATTTTTAATAATATTGCGGACAGTGAAAGCCGCCATGCATCTGCAATAAAAGCTCTGCTGGAAAAGTATAACATTGCTGATCCGGCAGAAAATCATGAGCCCGGAAAATACAACAATAAACAGCTTCAGGCTTTATACCATAGATTAACAGCAGAAGGTGCAGCGAGTTATGAGGCGGCGCTTAAAACAGGAGCCTTACTTGAAGAAACGGATATTAAAGACCTTCAGCAATACCTGGAAAACACGGTAGATAACCGGGACATATCAATGGTATTTGGTAATCTCAAACGAGCTTCTGAGTATCATCTGCGTGCCTTTACAAGGCAATTAAGTAACCGCGGGTTGGCCTATTCTCCCGTTCTGTTAGAACAGGAAGCATATGAGGGTATTTTAAATCCCTGACTTTGATCAGCAGGAAGCATAATTTTATTTCATAAACCTGATAAATATCACCAAAAAAATAAAGACATTTTGGTGTTTAATCAAAAATATCCTTTACATTTGCCTGCGGAAAATAAAATTGTGGAAAGATTTGTCTGATTGCAACCACGAAAAAAAATGCTAAAGCAGTTCCTACTCTTTGCAATCGTACAGCTTTCCCATTAATTATAGTATTCATTTTTTAAATATAAATGTAATGGGATATTTATTCACTTCAGAGTCGGTTTCCGAGGGGCATCCTGATAAAGTAGCCGACCAAATTTCTGACGCACTGCTGGATGAATTTTTAAAGCAGGATCCGGAATCAAAAGTAGCTTGTGAAACGCTTGTAACTACCGGCCTTACGGTGTTAAGCGGCGAAGTTCGTACCAATGCTTATGTAGATGTGCAGCAGGTGGCGCGCGAAGTAATTAACCGCATTGGTTATACACGAGCCGATTACATGTTTGATGGTAATTCCTGTGGGGTTATCTCAGCCATTCATGAGCAATCGCCCGATATTAACCAGGGTGTGGTACGTGCATCGGAAGATGAGCAGGGTGCCGGAGATCAGGGTATGATGTTTGGTTATGCCTGTAAAGAAACAGATGATTACATGCCACTGGCCCTGAGCCTTTCGCACATTCTGTTACAGGAATTGGCAGCCATTCGCCGAGAAGGCAAAGAAATGACCTATGTTCGTCCTGATTCTAAATCGCAGGTTACCATTGAATATGGCGATGACAATCAGCCCTTAAAGATTCATACCATTGTTGTTTCTACCCAGCATGATGATTTTGATACTGAGGAAGCCATGCAGGAGAAAATTCGCAAAGATGTTCTGGATATCCTTATTCCAAGAGCCAAAGCAAAACTACCGGAGCGGGTGCAAAAATTGTTTGGCAATGATATTATCTACCATGTTAATCCTACAGGGAAATTTGTTATTGGCGGACCGCACGGAGATACAGGACTGACAGGAAGAAAAATCATTGTAGATACCTATGGCGGAAAAGGAGCTCATGGTGGTGGTGCTTTTTCAGGTAAAGATGCATCTAAAGTTGACCGTTCGGCTGCTTATGCAAGCAGACATATTGCCAAAAATCTTGTTGCCGCCGGCGTTTCTGATGAAATTCTGGTGCAGGTGGCCTACGCCATTGGCGTGGCAAAACCAGTGGGTTTGTTTATCAATACCTTTGGTACTGGAAATGTTGGTTTAAGTGATGCTGAAATCGCTGAAAAAGTAAATTCTATTTTTGATATGCGGCCAGCGGCCATTGTCCGCAGGTTTGGCCTTAAAAATCCTGTTTTTGGTCCTACTGCCGCTTATGGCCATATGGGCCGCACGCCTTACACAGGCAAAGTAACATTAAAGCAAAATGGAAGCACTACTGAAAAAGAAGTAGATTTCTTTGCGTGGGAAAAGCTGGATTATGTAGATAAAGTGAAAGCCGGGTTCAAACTATAATTTCATCAAATACCAATAAAAAAGCGCTCACCGGAAAGTGAGCGCTTTTTTATTGGGTGATTATGCTTTGCCATTGGCAGCCCTGAGTTTGCTTTTGTCTCCAAACCAGCGTGTGGTTTTCTTTTGTATCACCACAGTTAACCGGTACATTACTGGTACAATAATTAGTGTAAGAAAGGTTGAAAACGAAAGGCCAAAGATTACGGTCCATGAAATAGGGCCCCAAAACAATGTT
>JBEPYD010000357.1:0-4851 GCA_041641575.1 Bacteroidales bacterium | reverse complement strand
TTGTAATCACAAAAGCCAATATCTGTGCCTTGCTTTGTAGACCTGCCACGTAGAGCGGTGTATTGGGCATTCAGGGCTCGCATCTCTTCGGTAAACATGGAATAAAATTCGGTGCCGGTGCCTTGTAAGCCATCGTATCCGGTATCCCACGAGCGGTCGGTGAAGGGTTCGTCTACCGTAAGCCGCCAGGTAACACCATACGGGGCATAAAGCCTGTTGATGCCTTCATCTATGGTTGACTTGTCAATGTTTCCTGCCTGCATGGGTACCATGATTACATGATGCGTGATTAAGGGGTATGAAGCTACATTAATTTTCCCAATTATCAGCGAGGTGGAATCATTTTCTTCATAATATGCCAGCACCTCGTAGCCATCGCGTTGGCGGGCCCCGATAAGGGTGATTGCTGGGGTGGCACTTTCCATGTTAAGGGTAAATTCTGTGCCGGAAGTACGATGCCTTGCTCATGGAATAAATTAAAATCATTGAAGGGCTGAACGAGGAAGAGAAGAAAACCGTTTTTAATATCGTGGATGCCTTCATTGGTAAGAAAAAACTAAAGGACGCCCTCTCGAACGTCCTGCATTATGTGAAGTAAAAGCCACTTTAAGATTTCTTTTTACCGGCTTGTTGGGAGCAGACAAAATCGGGTTGGGTTGTGCGGTAGATTTTTGGCTGTGTGGGGATTTCGGATATCCAAAAGTATCCAATTGAAGGAAGATTTCTAATTATTTATCATCGTAATGGCCTTTTGCAGAAAGGACTTCTACTGTTACAATTTCATCATCAATGGTATACACAAGGCGGTTCTTTTTATCTATTCTCCTTGACCATTTTCCTTGCATGTTGCCTTTAAGCTGTTCGACCTGGCCTGTGCCCGTTCTGGGATGTTCAATAAGTTCCTGCAGGAGTTTTCTAATTTTATTGGCTATTGCTTTTCCCCCGTTCTTTTTTAAGTATGCAATATCCTTCCTGGCATGGGTTGTGATATCAAGTGTATACATGTTTATAAACTATCCAGGAAGTTTTTAATTTCATTCTTAGAAGTCAGACGCGATGCAATTTCCTTATCTTCAATCGCTTTTTTCACCTTTTCCACATTTCGTTTGTCAGCCCAAAACATATCGCCACTTGGACTGATCTCATAAGGGTCACACCTAAATTCTTTTGGTATATCTACAAGCATATCATCATCGCTTACAGGCACAAGTTTGTAAGCACGGTTTTTACGCTTAACGATTATCTGCTCGTTATTATCAACCATTTCAAAGTATTTCTTCTGATTATCCCGGAACTCACGGCTTGTTACTATTTTCATTTTTGCACGTTTTAAATTGCGTACCACTTTAGGTACAAAGTTACTTAATTTAACGTTCATTTCCTTCACTTTGTTTTATTTTAGTGGATGATATTTTTCCAGTTTCTTCTGCAAGTCCTCCAAATTGTCCGTCCTGTACCTTTCCGTGGAGCTAACATAATTATGCCCGGTCATATACCGTGTTTCCTTTAAATTATAATGTTTGAGACAGTTTGTAATAACCGAAGCCCTTATTTGTTCCATGCTTTTTAACCTGGGCTCGTAACCTGTTCCGCACTTTAGTCGGGGGCGGTTTATCATCTTTTTTATTCTCAACATTCCCCGGATTAACTGCTTTTTTGGAACAGAAAGTTTCCTTAAATTTTTTCATTTAAAGACTTTCTTTCTGTTAAAAGATATTCATGCAAAGGCAGTTTTTGAAAGGGTTTTACGGGTTACATGATGCGTGATTAAGGGGTATGAAGCTACATTAATTTTCCCAATTATCCGCGAGGTAGAATCATTTTCTTCATAATATGCCAGCACCTCGTAGCCATCGCGCTGGCGGGCACCGATAAGGGTGAGTGTAGGGGTGGCGCCATCGGTATCGAGGATAAATTCTGTGCCGGAAGTACGATGCCTCGCTAATGGAAAAAATTTAACTTATTGAAGGACTTAACGAGGAAGAAAAGAAAACCGTTTTTAATATCGTGGATGCCTATATTGACAAGAAAAAATTAAAGGACGCCTAACCGAACCTCCTGCATAGCTGCCATGACGACCGATTGAGGAACACGAAAAAACATGACAAGCTGCGAGGAACGAGCACCCGCGGGGCGGCCAGCTCTTTTTTATACCTTTAAAAATAAACACATTATAAAAATGGGCTGGACGGCCTGGCATGATTATTTGCTGACGACAACTGACGAATACCGCTTTACCGGCCCTGTGGGTGGGATTATTTTATGATGTATGTCTTTTTCTTTTTCATAGAAGGCAGTAGGTCTAGTAATGCAAGTATCAATGGTGTAAAGTCCTGAAGCCGGTTAAAAAGGACATCAAAAACAACAATGGTTATATCATACTCTTTTAGGTTTTGTTGATATTGAAGGTTTTTATCCACGGTAAGCATGACATCAAAACCTCCATCAATTGCAGCCATCATCAGCTTTCCGTTCTTAAGGCTTGTCCATTGTTCTTTGCTAACGGTACTTATTGTAAAACCCTCAAGGTACTTGCCCAAACGTACAGGAACGCATTCATCAAGCAATATCTTCATAAAGTATTTCTGATGAAGTAGTCAATAATTTGTGGGCAGCAACAAGCAAAGCAATGGCCTTGTCCTTTGATACAGAAGGAAAATCCAGTAAAAAAGTCTCTAAAGATTCCCCGGTCTCCAGGTAGTCAAATAAATTTTTCACCGGAACCCTCGTGCCTGATATAACAGGCATTCCGCTTAACTATTTCTTTATCTATGGTGATAAGGCTTCTCATAATTTTCATTATTTATCTCCTACAAATTTAACGATTTTTACCCACTTTTAGTTCTATTTACTCATGGATAAGTTTTGTTTTCAATGGTATTCTTGAATGACTTCGTCATTTCAGTGCATGATATTCTTCCAACTCCTTCAGCAAGTAATCCGAATTGACCGTTCTGTACCTTTCCGTGGAGCTTACTTATTTATGCCCTGCCATATAGTGTGTTTCTTAAATTATAATGTTTGAGCCATTCTTTTTGTTAAGCTTTTAATATTACATAGGCATCCTTAAATGTATTTTTTGTATCACTTATAATTATTGCCTATATTACTACATAAACAGCATTTAATCCGTAAAAAGAATAATCAGTAATTGAATGCCTACTATTATAATGATTATGAAAACAGCCCATATTTGAAACTTAGATTTTTCTGATTCAATAAAAGATCTTTTGAGTTCTCTCTTTTCAAAATCAATTCCCTTTTCCAAATCTATATTTTTGTGCCTCTTTATATATTGGATTATCACTTTCCCCATAAATGTAATGGTAAATATTATAATCAATATAAGTAATAGCTTTTCTACCATTTAATTTTGAATTATAGATGAAGGATTTGTATTTTTTTCAACACTAAAAGTTTTTATTGCATCATTTTGTTGGTCTTCAGATATTTTATAAGTTTTAGTCTGGTTAAAGTCTGGAGGAGAGCCAACAATATCCTTTAAACTTGCTTTAGGAAGGGATAAATCAGATATCCTGTTCTCGATCAAAGCTAACAGAACATCTACAACAGTTTTAGACAAACCCTCAATATGATCAAGCTTAGACAAATAAGAAAGCTCCCCGTTTTTAGCTAAATCGGGATTTTCTTTTAGAATATTATAGAAGGCCAATACTAAAGGCTCATTTTGCTGCACATAGGTATAAGCTTCTGAAGGGTTACTAATGATATGCGCATATTTTTTATTATCAAATTCCGGTAATTCAGAATTTGGTACAGGATTAATTTGAGGCTTTTCATCAAGAATGTCAAGTGACCCATCTTCTATATTAAAAGAGAAAACTAATTCTTCTCTAAATTCAGAGATGACACGAATCTCAGGTTCTTCAAGTATTCGTATTAAAAAGAATAATCTTTGTTTATATATTCTGATTTTATCATCGTCCTTGTTTTGTGTCTCAACCTTATAAGTGGTTTTGTAAATGGATGTTTCTCCCGTGTTTTGATCAACTTGGATAATATAGCCCGCATCCGTTGGAGTTTTTAATATACATCTATCCTTCTTAACGTCATATATTTGCTTCTTCCAAACTGAGGCCTCCGGAAATAAATAATCTTCAAATTCTTGCTTATCATCCTCTGTTTTAATTGTATAAAGAAGTTTAAGAACTCTATTAGTATTTTCATAAAAACTTATACTTTGTTTTCCTGTTGCTGCATCAGGCTCATTAATGATGGAACCGGAGGTTTTTAATGCACGAGGGTTAATACTTATGGTGCCTGATTTATTAGGGGCAAAAACGATTTGCTTGTAAGTTTTACCATTCAACAGTTTAACATTGTCAGCATGCGATATATTTCTGATGCTACCAGAAAAATCAATGTCCTTATTTTTAACATAACCATATCTTATCTTTTCAATGGCGTTTTTCACTGCAGTCAATGAATATGCTGCCCCCTCACTTCCATCCTGCGCCCAGGCAAACAGCATATTCTCCGGGTCATGTATCAGGTCCCATTGGTGTTTTGTGAGTTCTGTTCCCCCGGCATAATCCATGAGGTTGTTGGTCGTGTTTTTCTCTATGCCGTATTTTGAGCTAAAGGTGTGGCGGAGCTGGAACACCCCGTGTGCCAACTCATGCGCAATGGTTTGGTGGGTTTCAGCAGTGATGGATTCACTGAAGATATAGCCAAAACGGCTCTCCAGGGGCATGTCGCCCTGAAGGGTACTGGCATCGCTGGCGCTTTCGGCAAACCAGAACAGGTATACCGATTTGTCATCCGTGCCATGTTGAGCGGTGTATTGGGCATTCAGGGCTCGCATCTCTTCGGTAAACATGGAATAAAATT
>JBEPYD010000356.1:0-4858 GCA_041641575.1 Bacteroidales bacterium | reverse complement strand
GTAAACATTGTAGCACATGCTTACGAAGGTTCAATAAAAGTAGATATAGATACAACATCAGTACACATAACACTAAAGGATAAAGGCCCCGGAATTCCAGACATCGATGAGGCAATGAAGGAGGGATTTTCCACAGCCACAGATAAGGTGAGAGAAATGGGTTTTGGAGCAGGAATGGGCCTTCCCAATATTAAACGAAACACTGACGAAATGCACCTGACCAGCAAGGTAGGTGTAGGCACTAAGCTCGAGATAGTTAATTACTTATAAGGAGATTTGTACATGGAAGAAGCAACTTTTCACCATGCACTGAAGGTTAAAAAAGATGTATGCATCGGATGCGCGCATTGTATGAGCGTGTGCCCTACCCAGGCCATCCGCATACATGAGGGAAAGGCAAATATCTACAACAATAGCTGTGTTGATTGTGGAAGATGCTATACCGTTTGTCCCGTGTCAGCCATTACAGTAGAAGAGGACGATTTTAATACCATTTTTAATTATAAGCACAGGGTTGCGCTTGTACCAGCGGTATTGAGCAGCCAGTTCCCCTCAAATTACAGCCATTCTCAGGTTTTCAATGCATTGATCGACCTGGGCTTTACCCATATTTATGAAGCTGAAAATGCAGCGGACTTTTTGATAAAAGAATTTGAAGAATACAAAGAAAAACATCCGGATAAAAAGCCGCTGATATCATCATTCTGTCCTGCCATTATTCGTCTGATACAAGTAAATTTCCCATCGCTGGTTGACAATATCATTCCGGTAAAACCCCCACTGGATATCGCGGCCATATACTTTCGTAAAAAGCTTGAAGATGAGGGGAAAAAGCCTGAAGACATCGGGATGTTCTACGTAACACCTTGTGCGGCAAAAATTGCTGCGGTAAAAAGTCCTGTAGGTGAAGAAAAATCAGTATTCGATGGTGTAATCAACATGAATTCCCTGTTTAACCGCATGTTTTCATTACTTAAGCAGGGAGAAGTATCAGATAAAGAAAATAAAATTGCTTCGCATCTTTCGGGCAAAGAAATGCTATGGAGCCTTACCAGGGGCGAAAACACGAATATTAGCGGACGTACACTTGCCATAGATGGAATTTACAGTGTTATTGAATTTCTTGAGAAAATTGAAAATGAAGAAGTAAGAGGGATTGATTTTGTTGAGATGCGCGCCTGCGATGAAAGCTGTGCAGGAGGAATTCTCACAACTGAAAACAAATTCCTTGCTGTAGAGAGGCTGAACAACAGGGCAATGAAATATGATGAAAAGCATTCAGAACCCAAAGACAAAGAAATCAATAAGCATCATGAATTTTTAAAGAAAAATAGTGCGCTCCACGAATTAAAACCACGTTCTGTTTTTAAACTTGATGAAGATATGGCCAAAGCCATGGAAAAAATGAAGCGGAAGCGGAAAATTATGTGTTTTCTACCCGGCTTCGATTGTGGCGGATGTGGTGCTCCTACCTGTCAGGCCCTGGCAGAAGATGTAGTGCGCGGATATGCCGATATCTCACATTGCATATTCATGCAAAAAGTAATGGAAAGAAATAAAAAATTAAGTCCTGAAACCGGTATGAATATTATCGAAAAAATATGGGGCAAGGACAGGTTAAATAAAGATTGTAATAAAAAAGGCGCAGATAATGAAAGTCTCTGAAATAATTGAAAAACTTAATCTTAAAGTATTTGGTGGTAAACTAACCGCTGATACTGAGATAGCAGGAGGATATACCTCAGACCTGCTTAGTGATGTTATGGGAAATGCTGATGAAGGATTCGTATGGATAACCCTGCAAACGCATAAGAATATTATGGCAATCGCCTCCTTAAAAGAGCTTGCTGCCATTATTTTGGTAAAAGGATTAGAGCCGGATGAGGATACCTTGCAAAAAAGCCTCGATGAAAATATACCCATTCTTGGTACTTCAGATGAAGCTTTTGAGATATCGGGTAAGCTATATAAAATACTAAACAGCTAAATTAGATGGATGAATATTGAAAAAATATATTACTGATTTACATATACATACTGTGCTTTCTCCTTGCGGTGATGTGGAGATGAGCCCTAAAAACATTTTACAATATGCCCAAAAAGCCGGGCTTGACATCATTGGAATTACCGACCATAATTCCACGTTGCAGGCCCCGATCGTTAAAAAAGCAGCTACGGGAACAAATATAAAAGTTCTGCTTGGTGCTGAAATAACTACAAAAGAAGAAATACATTGCCTTACGTTCTTTGAAAATGAAATCATCCTGAATCAATTTCAGGCATTTATCCAAAATCATTATACAACAATAAAAAACAAGCCTGACCTATTTGGATATCAATTAGTTGTAGATGAAAATGAAAATATTTTGGAGGAAGTTGATGTAATGCTTTCAGCTGGATTAAACTTGTCGGTTGAGCATCTTCAGCAAAAAGTAGAAGCCCTTAATGGAATATTTATTCCCGCACATATTGATAAGTCAAAAAACAGCATTATCAGCCAACTGGGATTTCTGCCCGAGGACCTTGCGTTCGATGCCCTGGAATTAAGCAAACATCATAAAAAAAATAATTTTCTAAAGCAAAACCCACAAATTACCACAGCCGCTCTCATACAATCCTCAGATGCCCATTACCCACAGGATATTGGTTCATCAAAAACTGTTTTTGAAATGGCTGATATTACATGGGATGAAATAAAGCTGGCGCTGAAAGCCATAGATAAAAGAAAAACTTCACTTATTTAAATACCTAAAATTGAAAGACATAGCATTACACATACTAGACATTCTGCAAAATTCCATTGGAGCGGAGGCTTATGAAATAAAGGTGGATGTTGTTGAAGATCCGGAAAATAACATATTTATGTTTAGAATTTCCGACAATGGCCATGGAATGTCTGCAGAAAAACTGCAAAAAGTAACTGATCCTTATTACACATCGCGTACCACCAGAAAAGTAGGTTTAGGATTGGCATTGCTGAAACAGAATACAGAAGCCGCAGGTGGAAAATTGGAAATCAAATCAGAACCCGGAAATGGTACTATTCTCACTGCCACCTTTGCACATGATCATGTTGATCGTCCTCCGGATGGCGATCTTGGTGGAATAATGGCCATTACACTATGCTCTCACCCTGAAATCAATTTCACTTTTACCTACAATACACCTTCGAAATCATATGCACTCTCCACCGCTGAGATAAAAAAAGAGCTTGATGATGTGCCCATGACAACACCAGGGGTTTCAAAGTTTGTGAAAGAAATGATGAATGAAAATATATTAAATGTAAGGTCTTAATTGATGCACAACATAAGGATGGAGGAGAAAATAACTCACTAATAACGTAACAAAACGAACTAAAAACTATAAAACAGTAAAAACAATAACTATGAGTAAAATTAAATCACTGGATGATTTGAGAAAGATGAAGTCAGATCTCAAATCAAAGATTTCGCTCAGAGAAAAGGGCGATAACGTTGAGCAAAAAGTACAGGTTAAAGTAGCCATGGCTACCTGCGGAATTGCCTCAGGTGCCAAACAAACCATGGAGTTTTTTATGGATCAGCTGGAGAAGCGAAACATTGACGGTGTTACCACACAAACCGGCTGTATGGGCTATTGCTATGCTGAACCTACAGTTGAAGTGAGGCTTCCCGGAAAGGAACCGGTTGTTTTTGGTAATGTTACCTCCCAAAAAGCGGATGAAATAATTGAAAAATATATTAAAAACGGCGAACTTGTAGATGGTATCATTCCTGTGAACTACGAGACGATTGATGATAATGAATAAAATAAAGGTAAAGCTATGAGTAATTACAGAATGCATTTAATGGTTTGTGGTGGTACCGGATGCAGGGCTTCTGCAAGCGATCAGCTGGCGGAAAATTTAAAAAATGAATTAACAAAATACAGTCTGGAAGATGAGATTCAGGTAATTATGACCGGCTGCTTTGGCTTTTGTGAGAAAGGTCCAATAGTAAAAGTATCTCCGGATAATACTTTTTACACCGAAGTAAAATCAACAGATGCTGAGGAGATAATTAGTGAGCATGTGGTAAAAGGCCGAAAAGTAAACCGGTTACTTTACAAGGATCCTGAAAACCAAAAGCATGTAAGCAATTCTTCTGATATGGGTTTTTATAAAAAGCAGATCAGGATTGCTTTGCGCAATTGCGGATTTATTAATCCAGAAGATATTGATGAATATATTGCCCGCGATGGCTATCTGGCATTGGGCAAATCGCTGAGTGAGTTAACACCTCAACAAACCATTGAACAAATAAAAGCCTCAGGGCTTCGGGGCCGCGGTGGCGGTGGTTTCCCTACCGGGCTTAAATGGGAAATATCACGCAAGTCTGAAGCGGATGAAAAATATGTGGTGTGCAATGCAGATGAAGGAGACCCGGGCGCATTTATGGACCGTTCCATTCTCGAAGGTGATCCTCATTCTGTGCTGGAAGCCATGGCTATCTGCGGATACTGTATAGGCGCACAAAAAGGGCTTATTTATATACGGGCAGAATACCCCCTGGCTATCGAACGCCTGAAAACCGCCATAAAACAAGCCGAAGAATACGGTCTGCTGGGCGAGCAAATAATGGGACTTGATTTTTCCTTTACCATTGAATTAAAATATGGTGCAGGTGCTTTTGTCTGTGGCGAAGAAACTGCCCTGATCCATTCCATGGAAGGGTTGCGGGGAGAGCCCACTGTAAAACCACCTTTCCCTTCGGAATCAGGTTATTTGGGCAAACCTACCAATGTAAACAACGTGGAAACCTTTGCCAATATTCCAGTAATCCTGCTCAAAGGTCCGGAGTGGTTTAGCAGCATTGGTACTGAAAAGTCCAAGGGTACC
>JBEPYD010000355.1:0-4864 GCA_041641575.1 Bacteroidales bacterium | reverse complement strand
CTATCGGACGCAGATTAATGGATCCACTTGCTGAGCTGGTTAAAATAGATCCAAAGTCAATTGGTGTGGGGCAGTACCAGCATGATGTAGACCAAACTAAGCTTAAGGCAGGCCTCGACAAAGTAGTAGAAAGTTGCGTAAATAAAGTAGGGGTGAATTTAAATACAGCAAGCCGTCATCTGTTGACATATGTTTCTGGTCTTGGCCCGGCACTGGCTAAAAACATCGTGGACTACCGGCAGCAAAACGGTGCTTTTAATAGCCGTAAGGAAATAATGCAGGTGCCGCGAATGGGGGCACGGGCATTCGAGCAATGTGCAGGATTTCTCAGGATCAGCAAACCCGAAAATCCACTGGACAACAGCAGCGTACATCCGGAGAGCTATCATGTAGTGGAAAAAATTGCCGGTGATTTGAAGTGTGAAGTAAAAGACTTGCTGCGCTCTGAATCGCTAAGAAAACAAATTGATATTCAAAAATATGTAACGCCAAAAACGGGATTGCCCACCCTGCGCGACATTTTAAAAGAGCTGGAAAAGCCCGGATTAGATCCCCGCAGTAAAATTGAAGCATTTGAATTCGACCAGCGGGTTCATAAAATAGATGACCTCATTCCCGGTATGATACTCCCGGGGATTGTTACCAACATCACGAATTTTGGCGCCTTTGTTGATGTGGGCGTAAAACAGGACGGACTAGTGCATATCAGCCAACTTGCAGATAAGTTCATTAGCGATCCCAATGAAGTGGTAAAACTTCACCAACAGGTAAAGGTAAAAGTGCTAGAGGTAGATGCATCAAGAAAGCGTATACAACTGACCATGAAGGACGTACAATAGTCTTGATGGTTTTTCTCCCATGAAATGAGAAACATTCCCTTCAAATTATTCATCATAGTAAAAGATTTATAGGTATTTTTGTATTTTTTAACCAATATTTCAAACATTTTGCATGGAATTTGGTTATTGTTACAGAAATAACAATAAAACTTAATTTATGATAAATACAGCTATGTGGGCAAAGGCCCTGAGGGTGATACCCCGAATAACAAAAAAAGAATGGGATACGCTGGATGTAATTTCCAGGTGGCTGATTGCAAGCCGGGCAGCAGTATTCATAATGACGGCAATTGCGGCTGGTATTGGAGGATTACTTGCCTACCGCAGTGGTAATTTTAACTGGATCCTTTTTGTACTCTCCCTTTTAGGTTTGGTTTTGGCACATGCCAGCAACAATCTGCTAAACGATTTGGTAGATTACAATAAAGGTATAGATAAGGATAATTATTACCGTGCCATGTATGGACCACAACCCCTTGAGCATGGACTGGTTTCAAAATCTGAATTTTACCGGTACATTTTCTTCACGCTTTCACTCGCAACCCTTATTGGAGTATACCTTATCTGGCAAACCGGATGGTCATCGATGTGGTTTTTTGGTGCGGGATTGTTCTTCTTACTTTTCTACACGTGGCCACTAAAATACATTGGATTGGGTGAACCTTCTGTAATATTTGTGTGGGGTCCGCTCATGGTGGGAGGAACATATCATGTGGTAACCGGAGGCGATTGGAATTCTTATGTATTAATGATAAGTTTGGTTTATGCATTAGGCCCAACAACAGTGCTCTTTGGGAAACATACGGATAAGCTGCCCGAGGATAAAAAGAAAGGCGTTCATACTTTACCGGTAATTATGGGAGAAAAAGCCTCCCGCTACACCACCATAGGTTTGTGGGTTGCCCAATATATTCTTATTGGGGCACTGGTTATTACCGGACTCATGGGACCTGCCATGCTGGTTGTGTTACTTGCACTTCCAAAGCTTATCTGGGCTACAAAAATTTTCGCGAAGCCAAGGCCCACGGAAGAGCCTGAAGGTCTTGAGAAAAATACCTGGCCCTTATATCTTTCAGCACATGCTTTTGTCTACAACCGGAGGTTTGGCATGCTATTCCTTTTGGGTTTAATAGCAGAAGTAATTATTCATACGCTCTAAAGTAACGATAAAAAGAAACCGATTCAATTTCTTCCATATCTCAAAAAAAACTCCGTACAATAATTTTGTGCGGGGTTTTTTATTTAGATTTATTGCGGAATCAGCATACTTGCATTTGGAATAAAAGCTAAAGATCCTTTTTGCCCGTCAAGAATATCCTGCACCAGGGAATGCTGAATTTTATGAACCCCGAGCGAAGCGCATATTTCTTCGTCAAGATTGGTAATCATGTAAATATTAATCCTTTGAGCTTTTGATATCATGGCAAGGGCTGTACCTCCATTCCCCTCATATTTTTCCTCCAGCTTCTTAAATAAAGGCTCCATACCCCCCAGTTTAAATAAGGGGAGTAAACCTTCATTGCCCATCCCATCACGGCATTCAGCGTAAACAATAAGGGTGCCGCCATCTTTTACAAATGCGGCTGAGTTATGAATGGATTTATGCGACTGGATAAAGTTTATATCTTTGGGATATCCACCGGCTGATGCAATCACTAAATCATATAAATCAGCTGATTGTGATTTGTAAAAAGAATCATGTTCATTACATGCATCTTCAAAATCTTTATATGTCGATCCGAACCGGATCCGGGTAACTTTTCCGCTGCTGTTCAAAATTCCATGAATGCCTACCCTTGGAGGAAAATACTGATCCATTTCCCTGAGATCTTCCGCCAGTGGGTTGTCTTTCAGTCCCCCTGGTTTGCAAGTGGCATGCAGCTGTCGGGAAACAAAGTTGAGAAACAGGGAATGGTTATGATAAATGGCATTCCTTTCGCCCAAACCCGGGAAAAACAACTTCCTTCCACCTCCAAAACCAGCAAAATAATGGTGAGAAATGGCACCAAAGGTAACCACAAAGGTGGCATCGAGAATATCTTTCCGCAACTTTACCGGTGTTCCACGGCTGGTTTTCCCCTTGTCCAGAAAGAGATTTTCATCTTTACAATCATGATGCACAAAACGGTATTTACGATATGTATCGCCATAACTCGCAACACATTCCTCCTCTGATTGCTTTGGATGCGTTCCATAAGCAATAAAAAAAGTGATATTTTCATGAGATGCTCCACTATTCCCGAGGGCTTCAAGAAACCACGGCAGGTAAATTTCATAGCCACATAACCTGGTTTTATCACTGATAATAACAGCCACTCTGCTGAGATCGTGCATGAATGGTTTGGCGGTTTCTAAAAACCCTTCGATAAATGTTTCCTTAGAGATATTAAACGCAGGCTCTCTGGTAGTTAGAATACTGGTGGTTGCAGGAACAGAAATATCAAAAATTTCTGAACCATATTTCGTATTTACCTTCATGTACTATAAAATTAGGATTGAGAAGCTTTATCCAGACCAGGAACAGGCCTGTCGATAAGTGTTAAGGCGCCACGATAAAAGAAATATGCACTAAAAGCCATAAATGTGTGGCTCATATCAAAATGATTGAACCACTTATGCAGCGCCCATTCATTCATAAAGAAAAGAGCGGCAATGGCAGCAAAGCCCACTGCCAGCAAAAATAATTTACTGCCCTTGTCACGGGTTTTCAGGAAAACATATCCGTTAAAACCAAGCACAATAATCATGAATCCATAAAAGGTATGTACCTCAACGAAAAAGAAATTCAGGGTAGAGAAGGTGATAATTACAAAAGTGATTAATTCCACCACGTTTAATACGGAGAAAAACTTAGCTACTTTGGGTTTAACCAATCCACGGGCGTACTCAATTGAAGCCCTCTCAACCAGGGCCACCGAAAACATACTGGTGAGCCACCCGGGAAGCTTCCAGGGATTAGCTGCAGCATTCATCCGGTCTTCACCAACAATATTTGTGATGAAACCAACAAAGTCTTCAGATAATTCCCACTCAGCATCAAACAGATACAAAAATCCATGCCCAATAACTCCCCCCACAAAAGTGGCAATACCCATGGAGAGAAAATAATATCTTAGATATTGATGAACCCTGTTACGCAGCGGTATTTTATATAACCGTATAAAAGCATAAAAACAAACAGCACTTACCACCAGATCGGTGATGGTAGTAACCGGTTCATCAAAGCGAATATTGCCAATATAAATGGTAGGATTAAGCATAACTATAATTCTTCTTTTTTCACAAAAATAACAGAAATTATGAGTTAAGCTGATATTTTTTAATAGAAAGATGATAGAGACCAATTACAAGTTTATGTAACTTCACTAATTGAATACACGTATTTATTCTATACTTATAAAAGCATCACATGCAAAAAACCCTGTACCTCCTTATAATGGCTTTCTTCCTGACAATCTCCTGCGAAAAGAACGAAGATAAATCAACATTGCTTACTGCAGAAAATAAAGCATTTCTTGATTTGGTAAACAACTTACGATCAGAAGGCTGCGATTGCGGAAATGAAGAAATGCCACCTGTGCCCGTATTGGGATGGAATGATAAATTGGCCCAGGCAGCGCTTAAACACAGCCGCGATATGGTAAAAGAGAATTTTTTTAGCCATACAGGGAGCAACGGATCAAGCGTGGCCGATCGTATAACAGAGGAGGGGTATACCTGGGAAACATATGGGGAAAACTTAGCCTGGGGTTATGCCTCTGTTGAGCAGGTTTTCGATGCCTGGCTGGACAGTCCTCTACATTGTAAAAACATGATGAATCCCGTTGTTAAGGAACTGGGACTAGGGATGGAAAAAAATTACTGGACTCTCAATCTTGCCAAGCATAAATAGCATTTTTCACCACTAAAATAAGGGTAGTCAAACAATTTATTTGGCTGGTGAACCATACACTTCCAATTCGCAGAGGGTGGCTGCAGATGGCCCACGTACAAATTCAATTTTAACATATCGTGCCTTTGCCTTT
>JBEPYD010000354.1:0-4879 GCA_041641575.1 Bacteroidales bacterium | reverse complement strand
GTATCGAATGGCTGTGCCTGCAAAGTAAAAATGTTTATAAAACAGAAAAATATAATAAAAAGTTGCTTACTCATGGATATGCGATTGTGTTTCTGGTTCAGATAAATTTATCTCTTTTCTCCCGGTTTTTTCGGAGATAAAGGTATAGGCTGCAGGTATTACAAAAAGGGTAAGTATGGTGCTGAATATCAACCCTCCAATAACGGCCAGCCCCATGGAAATGCGGCTTTCTGCTCCGGCCCCCAGGGCAAGTGCAATGGGCAAAACACCCAGCACTGTGGACAGACTGGTCATTAAAATAGGTCTGAAGCGCGCTGCCGCGGCCTCGTTAATAGCATCAAAGCGCGACAAACCTTTATTTTTTCTTTGGTTGGCAAATTCCACAATAAGGATACCATTTTTTGCTACTAAGCCAATAAGCATAATAATACCAATCTGGCTGAATATGTTCAAGGTTTCATCAAAATACCATAGTGTGATAAGGGCTCCGGCGAGTGCCAGTGGTACTGTAAACATGATGATCAATGGATCGCGGAAACTTTCGAACTGGGCAGCCAGCACCAGGTAAATCAATACCAATGCCATGGCAAAGGCAAATACAAGACTTGATGCACTTTCAGCAAAATCTTTGGAAGCACCGGCCAATGATGTTTGAAAGCGTGTATCAAGCACTCCTGCAGATACTTCATCCATGGCATCAATGCCCTGCTGTATGGTGCTTTTCCCGGCAAGGGAGGCCGAAACCGTTGCAGATACATACCTGTTATACCGGTAAAGCTGGGGTGGACTGCTTTCTTCCGATAGGGTTACCAAATTATCGAGTTGTATCATTTCACCACTCCTGCTGCGCACATAAAGCGATCTAAGGTCGAGCGGTTCGTTACGGTTTTCCCTTTTAAGCTGGCCAATTACCTGGTATTGTTTACCATCCATAATAAAAAAGGCAAAGCGCTGTCCGCTTAGGGCGAGTTGCAATGTACGTGCGATATCAATGGCCGAAACACCCATGGTATTGGCTTTTTCCCGGTCGATAGAAACCTCAATTTCTGGTTTGTTAAATTTAAGGTCAACATCTACATATTGAAATTCAGGCCTTTTACGTGCACTATCTAAAAATGCCGGTAATACTTCCTTAAGCTGGCTGAGGTTATCGGCCTGCAGTACATACTGAACAGGTAAGCCCCTGCTCCGGCCAATGGTTTGCTCCTGGATTACGAATGAGCGTGCGCCTGTTAGTTTTGAAAGTTCATTGTTCAGAAATGCTGCGATTTCCTGCTGTGATCTTTTCCTTTCGCCCGGTTCTTTCAACATGAATCGTATAAAACCAGAATTCACAGAGCTTGCTGACCCAAAGCCGGGCGAGGTAACCGTAACCACATGTTCATATTCAGGGACATTTTCCATCAGAAATGCCGTTAATTCATTCATGTACCGGTCCATATATTCAAAGGTAGCTCCCTCAGGGGCAGTGGTGGAGATGAGCAGTGCCGAACGGTCTTCCAGAGGAGCAAGCTCCGAAGGAATAATGCTGCCAAGGTAGACCAACAGCCCCACTGAAGCAAGAATAATGACAAGCGCCACCCAACGGTGATTCATCACCCGGGAAAGGAGATTTTTGTATCCATTGGTAAGGTTATCAAAAAAAGGTTCTGTTTTTCGGTAAAACCAGTTCTGTTTTTTACGTACCTTAAGCAACCGCGTAGAGATCATGGGGGTAAGCGTAAGGGCCACAAAAGAACTGATGATAACAGCACCGGCTAAAACAATACTAAACTCCCGAAATAACCGGCCGCTCAAACCTTCTAAAAAGATGATGGGAAAAAAAACGGCAACCAGTGTAATAGTTGTGGCAACAATAGCAAAAAATATTTCTGCAGAGCCTTTTATCCCTGCCATTAAGGGAGATTCACCAGCTTCAATTTTGCTGTAGATGTTTTCCATTACCACAATGGCATCATCCACCACCAGGCCAATGGCCAGCACAATACCCAACAACGTAAGTACATTGATTGAGAAACCGGCCACGTACATGACAAAAAACGCCCCCACCAGCGAGATGGGAATAACAATTACAGGTATTAATGTGGTACGCCAATCGCGCAGAAAGAGAAAAATCACCACAACAACCAGGAAAAAAGCAATGTAAATGGTTTGCTGTACTTCAGAGATGGAATCGCGGATAAAGGTAGTGGTATCAAATCCAACACCGACAGCGATATCGCGGGGCAGATCTTTTTTTATTATATCCAGCCTCCTGTAAACTTCATCGGCAATTTCAATATGATTGGAGCCCGGCTGTGGCACGATGGCATTCCCCACCATAGGTTTGCCGTTACTTTTAAGGATGGTACGCTCATTCTCAGGACCCAGTTCAGCATATCCAATATCGCGAAAGCGCACCACACGTTCGTTGCTCTCTTTTATCACCAGGTTATTAAATTCTTCTGGAGTTTTGAGTAATCCAAGTGTACGTATGGTCAGTTCAGTATTATTTCCCTCTATCCTGCCCGAGGGTAGTTCGATATTTTCCCTTAATAATGCATCGCGCACGTCCAGAGGGGTAAGCTGGTATGCGGCGAGTAAATCAGGATCCATCCACAAGCGCATGCTGTAACGCTTGCTTCCCCAAACCATAATGTTAGAAACGCCCGGGATGGTCTGTAAACGTTCTTTAAATGTGAGTTCAGCGATCTGGGTAAGCTCTAACAGGTCGCGGTTGGGGCTGCTAAAGGTGATAAACATGATGGGATTTGCATCAGCATCAGCCTTTGAAACAATGGGGGGTTCAGCATCAGGAGGAAGATTTCCAACAGCTTGTGATACTTTATCCCGCACATCGTTGGCAGCATCTTCCAGGCCAATATCCAAATCGAACTCCACGGAAATACTACTGCGTCCGGGGCGACTCACAGAGGTGAGTGTGCGAATGCCGGCAATTCCGTTAATTGACTGCTCCAGAGGTTCTGTAATTTGCGATTCAATTACATCGGCATTGGCTCCGGGATAAATGGTGGTTACATCAATAATTGGTGGATCAACGCTGGGATATTCCCTTACGCCCAAAAAAGTAACCCCAATAATACCAAAGAGCAGGATGATTACAGACATTACTGTTGCCAGCACAGGCCGGCGTATGCTTAAAGAAGAAACATTCATTTGTGCACTGTTTTACTTTGGAAATCAGTTGACATCTTTTTGCTCCTGATTTACTAATGCTACATTCACCGGCATGCCGGGTCTGATCTGCAGCAGACCACTGGTGATAACCGTGTCCCCGGCATTTATACCCGTGGTAATGTGGATATTTTTGGCTGTACGTATACCTGTTTCAACTTTGGCCGGCACTACATTGCCACTTTTGAAAAGGAATACCTTTTGCCCGCCCAACTCTGGTATAATAGCCTCGGTTGGCACCTGCACAGCATCAGCATTTTCCTGCAGGATTAGCGCTACATGGGCAAATCCACCAGGGAGAATTAAATTTTCTTTATTGTTAAATTTTGCCCTGAGGGTAAGGGTGCGTGTTTCGGGATCAATTTTTGGTTCAATGGCATAAATTTCAGCTCTCAAATCCGCCTGATTGCTGCCGGTAGTAAAATTGATTACATCACCAGCCTTCACGGATCCAGCATATTTTTCAGGTATGGAAAATTCAATCTTTAACTGTGATACATTTACAAGATTGGCAATGGTTTGCCCCACGGTTAAAAAATCGCCAGGGGAAACCTGCCGTAAACCAATGATGCCTGAAAAGGGTGCCCGAACTTCAGTTTTGGCAATCTGGGCTTTAAGAAATGCTATTTCAGCCTCAAGAATTTTCGTTTCCGCAAGTGCCTCATCGTATTCTTCCTGGCTAATAGCCTCTTTTGCAAGCAGTTGTTTTTGCCTGAATTCGCGGTCAGCAGCAAGTTGGAGTTGCACCTGCCGGTTTCTGAGCTGCGCCTGCAGGTCAGCATCATTAATTTTTAATAATAACTCACCTCCTGATACATAAGAGCCCTCATCAAAATATATGGCTTTTATCAATCCGGCCTGCTCGGCTGAAAGTCCTACTTCCTCATTGGGAAGCACAGAACCCGTTGCTTTAACAATTTCCTGAATGAGGGAAGGACGCACTACAATTGCGCCAACCTCAAGGGGTTCATTGGACGCATTTGCACCTGGGGAAGTATCTGAACCTTTGAAATTTATTTTTGGTACAACAATAATTATGATAAGAATAAGGAGAATTATTACTGCAACTATAATTCTACCGGTTTTATTTTTCACGATTTAAAGATTAAATGATTGCTTTTGAACTACCTGTTTTTTTGTCATTCATGCTTTAATAACATTTTTGCGGCTGACTTGTTTTTAAAGAGCAAATGCGAATTTACTTTTTTTCCGGCAGGATTATACAAAGATTAAAAGAATAAAAAAACCCGGTAAATCTCGCAATCGATTCACCGGGCAAACAGTACACAGGTAAAAAAACAAACAGTTAACTTTTAATTCTCTTTATATTTCTTATTATCTTATGATTTCTGAGGGATGTATAGAAAATGATATGCCAAAAATTAGATTCATTTGTTTTCTATACCGCATATACTTGATTTACAAGAGAATAAATTTTTTCCAATCATATTATTCTTTTGCCAATACAATGGTTACCTTCTAAAGTTGTATAATTAATTCAACAAACAACTGCCAACACGTGGGAAAAGAATTCCACAAATCCGCATTTCATGGTTCATCTGGCACATACTATAAAATCGAACCTGTATCTGATGATTAATTAATGTAATTGCTTAGCTTTGTTTGAAAATATACCGAAACACATTCTAAAAATAATGCTCAGGAACAGAATAATGAGGAATTTTTCCAACAACATACATAAATT
>JBEPYD010000353.1:0-4885 GCA_041641575.1 Bacteroidales bacterium | reverse complement strand
AGAGATATCCAGTTTACCTTTTTTATATACATAGCTTTTGATGTTCTCAAGGTAGTTTGTACCGCGCAGAGCTATTCCAAAAGGCATCCTTCTAACACCCAAATTTGTAACCGCAGACAGCCATGGCGCTATGGAATAAACAAGTGGCCGCACATCATGAAACGGATCTCCGTCTTCAACATTGAACATTTCCGGAACAGCGTAGGGCATGGGCAGGTATTTGCCGGGTCTTACACTATGGGGAACCAGCATATCCATAGCTGCAACAATGCTGTCTTCATCGTGAATTTCTGTATCCATTGAGGTAAGCAATGCAAAATAAACACACAGAAAGTATCCCTCTTCAGTGGTAGTCATATCCTTGTATATCTGATTGTGTAGTTTCTTATACTTCTCAGGAAGGTTGGGTTTAAAAGGTGGCAACGACAGCCCCCAAACATAATCCCAGATATCCATGCCATAAGGCGCTGCTGTTACCATACCTCCTTCTTGTTTTTCTAATTGGCCATAAGAGGGTAAATCTCCTTCATAATCGAAAAAATGTTTCATATTCTTTTCAAGATTCATGGCTTTTTCGTAATATTCCTGGGCTTTTTCGCCGGATTGCATGGCAGAGAGCATCAGGTAGGTGCTATAATGGAGCAGGTTTACATAATTGTCATAACTGCGAACAATAGTGGAGCCTTCATAATCAGACCCCCACTTGAAAGTTGGCGCACCGTTGGCCTGGTCAAATCCATCGCCGCGGCTTCCGGTCATAGGTGTTTCACAGGCATAATAACGGCCAAAAAGCCCCACTTTCTCATCAAAACAATATTCTTCCAGCCATTTCATTGCATCTTCAAGGGTTTGCAGATATTCACCTTCGCAAAGGGATTTATCTCCTGTTTGTGTCCAATAGTTAAATGCCGGCCAGATAGCATAAAAAAGACCATCCTCCTGCCATTTGGTAATGGGGCCTGCCATTACCTGCCCGAAAAATTCGCCAGCCGGTTCTTCATAACTAATGTTAGGATTTAAAAGTGCAAATTTAGCATGATCATAGACCGGTTTTGTCCAGCCGGTATAAGCCATGTGACCAGTATTCATGCCACCATCCCGGAACCATAACAGGTAATAAATATATTGGTTGGTACTTCGCATAAACCCGTTGAAATCTTGCATAGATAAGGCAGTTCTTCGTCCCATATCTAAAAGCTTCTGCATTTCAGGCTTATTTTTAAAGGTAAATTGCCCGTTTTGAAGATCTTTTCTGATTTGTTCCTCATTTTTCGTTAGGATTTCCTCTTTTGGAGTCAGGATTATTTCTCTTGCCACCTCTGCTATATTTTCTTTTTCAAGTTCTGCCGCCATTAATAAATACTGACCGGGAGCCATATGTGCCCGGGCATGAATAGACCGGCCTGTATCCAGTTGCATCTGATGTTGAAAGTAACCGGTTCCTTCACTCAGTTGTGCTGTGGATTGAAAATTCCGGCCCCTATCAATAAAATTAAGTGTAAATTCATTTTCGTCCCTCACAACTTCATTACCCTGTAATTTTAAATCTACCAGGCCACCTTCTTTTTCAAACCATATTAATACGGCAGGTTCTGTATAGACCTGTGCAATATTCAATATCTGGTCCTTAAAATAAATTTTGCTATGGAAGGGATCCCATTGACAACTGTCAAAGGTGGCAAGACTTAAACCGGGGATTAATATCCGGTCGAATATATTGGTGTGGTCGTCCCGGTTTGACCAGTTTTTATCTTTATAACTAAATGATTTGCCAGCCTGTGGACTCAGCCATAGCTGAAGGCGACTGCGATCCACATTATATTCTATTCGCAGGCCCTTGCGGTTTTGCATCAGAATAAAAGTTTCAGTATACTTCACACCAAATTGAGAAGCATTAATGGCCAGTAATTCTTTACTTGCTTTATCTTCTACAAGTTCTTTTTTTGAAACAAGATTCTTATTTTCATCATTTTGGTTATTGCATGAAACAACAATTACAAGGCTCAATAAAATCAGGGCAATAATCGGTATTATTTTCATTTTCATAAAGTACATAAAGTTAATAGGTGTAAAGATAGCACAGGCAGAAGATGCCATTAAAGATTATGGTTTGTTTAATTATGATCCCTTTAATCTGCTAAAAATATATGAAATCTTCAGAATTACAAAATAATTTACCTTCTCAATTATAGTGTAGGCTGTTTCTCTTGTATTTCTTTTTATTATGAATTATCTTGCGCACCAACAATCAAGGTTAAGAAATTAAGCAGGCGCCTATGAGCCGTAAAAATGAAATATTTAAAGTTTGGGTTAATGATTTCTCAGAAGACCTGCTTGCACGTGCTTTTTACAAGATCAATAATAAGGAAATAGCCCGCGATATTGTGCAGGATACGTTTCATGCAGCTTTTCAAAGCTATGAGCGTTTTGAGGGACGTAGTAATCCCAAAACCTGGTTATTTTCTATTCTGAATAATAAAATAACCGATCACTACCGTAAGGTTTACACAAAGAAAGAAAAATCAATGCCTTTTGACCTTTCAAATGTGTTTAATGAGGATGGAGAATGGAAAAAAGAATCAATGCCCAAGCACTGGGAAATTGAAGATGATGAGAATATTGCCGATAATGAAGAATTCAGAAAAGTTTTAAAAGAATGTATTGAAAACTTGCCTGAAGCAGGATATATTGCTATTCAAAATAAATATTATGAAGAGAAAGATAGTAAGGAGATATGTAAGGAATTAAATATCACCTCGACTAATTACTGGCAAATCATACATCGGGCAAAACTGCAATTAAGAAAATGTATGGAGGTTAATTGGATAAAGGATTGATATAATTTTTTATGTGATCCTTCTTACGCAAGGTTTTAGATAACATTTTCCTGCAGGATGTATTTTTGAGAAAATAATGGAAAACAGAATTATTACCTAAGATATAATTGAATGAAAAAACTGATGCATTTGCTAATGCTATCGTGTTTGAGGGCAACCGAATTAATTGAAAAACGATATATTGGCAAACTCACACTCATACAAAAAATGCAATTACACATGCATACCAGCGCGTGTAATATCTGTAATAATTATCAAAAGCAAAGTAGCCTTATTCATCATACTTTGCTAAAGCATTCTCAAAATGGAGGCACTGAAAACGTTCATAGTATCAAACCAGAGGAAATAGAAGGCCTGAAACAAAATATTATTTTACAGCTTGAAGAATATAAATAATACAAACACCTTCTCAGCGCATCCTTCCAATAATAAATGAACGCATGGAGATGGAAGCCATGATATTTTTTTCATTAAAAAAAAATAATTCATCTTTTTTTTCTTTTAAGGCCAGGGCATATAACATAGGCAAGTAATGTTCACAAGTTGGGATTGCCAAATCAGCCATGGCACCATAATCCTGGTAATTCACCAGTGATGAAAATTCTTCGTACCTAATGGCATTTTTCACAACTGCATCGAATTCAATGGCCCAATCATAAGCCGTATGAATGTATTTACTCATAGCCAGATTGTGCACAATATTCCCACTTGCCAATACCAATACACCTCTGCTGCGGAGAAAGTTTAACTCTTTACCTAATTCAAAATGTTGAGCGAAGCTAAGCGAACGTGACAAACTCAACTGAAAAACAGGAATGTCGGCTTTGGGAAACATGGGCAATAATACTGACCAAACACCATGGTCATATCCGCGGACATCATTTTTTTTGGGTTGATAGGCGTTTAAATGATGCATTGTCTCTGCTGCAAGCGCAGTTGCTCCCGGAGCTGGATATCGTTTATTGAATAATTCTTCAGGGAAGCCATAAAAATCATAGATAGTTTTTGGACATTCAGTAGTTTGTATCTCTGTTTCAGTGGTTTCCCAATGTGCTGAAATGCATAAAACAGCTTTTGGCGTTGGAATTTTATTGCCTACTTTTTTCCATGAATTGGTGAATTCATTGTCCTCGATAGCATTCATGGGGCTGCCATGCCCAATAAATAGCACAGGCATTTTATCAGGTGTTGGATCAAGGGTGTCTAAATATTCCGTGAGCGTTAAACTTTCTGCCATGTGTCTGTTTTTTCAACTAACAATAATTCCTTTGCAAAAGTTCTTGGCCATAATCAGGAATAATGGCCAGCAATACTTTCTGCTTCTTTTATATCTTTGCAACATTAATTAAAGTTTTCAATAAACCAAATTATTCCGGATGAAAAAATACTTTATCACCATTATACTGTTAGTTACGGTTAAGATGGCCTGTGCACAAAAACCCACAGCCGAAAATATACAAATGCCCAAAATATTCAGTCATCATATGGTGTTACAACAACAGCAACCCATTCATATTTTTGGTTTTGCTAAACCAAAGGGTATTGTTTCAGTATCCCTTGATGATCATGTGGCAACTACACGTGTAGATAATTCCGGCAAATGGTTACTTAAATTGCCGCCCATGAGTGCTGGGGGTGCATATACCCTGACAGTTAAAGGGAAAAATCAGGAATTGGTTTTTACAGATGTACTGATTGGAGAAGTGTGGTTCTGTTCCGGACAGTCAAATATGGAATGGTCTGTGGCACGGGCAAAAGATGCCAATAAAGAGATAGCTGATGCAAATTATCCTGAAATTCGCTTATTTGATGTTCCGAATAAAACAGCAGTTGTACCACAGACAGATTTGGACTATGGTAGGTGGGAAATATGCTCGCCAGCATCGATAGCTGATTTTTCAGCAGTAGCATATTTTTTTGGGCGCCAATTACATAAAGATTTAAATGTACCTGTAGGTTTAATTAATGCAAGTTGGGGTGGGACAGAAGTGGAAGCCTGGACGAGCCTTCAGGGAATTAAACAAATAGATGCATTTGAAGATGAATAC
>JBEPYD010000352.1:0-4914 GCA_041641575.1 Bacteroidales bacterium | reverse complement strand
TAATTTAACCATGTGAATCATATCCACACATTGAATTCCGTTTTCAATGATGGGTTTTTTATACTTTTTTAAAAAGTAATCTTTTTCAATATGAGACAACCTGAAACCTGCCTTTTGATAGAGATAAAATGGTACGATGCTAGAATTACCAGTGCCCACACAAAGCTTTCTAATGCCTTCATTTTTAAGATGATGGCTTATTTCAGCCAGAAGCTTTTGACCAATGCCTAAATTTTGGTATGTTTTTTTAACAGAAATATTCATGATCTCAGCCTCATCAGAACGAATAATTGTGACAATTATGCCTGTTACAATATCTTTATCCCTGGCAATAAAAATAACTCCCTCTTTCAGGTAAGATAATATGCTTTCCTTTGATGGATCTGCAAGAAGAAGAAGCTCTAATGGAATTTCCTCTTCTGCTTCATATTGTTTTATGGTAATATTATTTTCCAATACTTTTCTATACTGCTAAAGTGCATAAGGTGTTCGGGAATTTAAAGTTTCATTATGAAATTTTTCGGGGAATGGTAAAATAAAAAGTACTCCCTTTGCCAGGAGTGCTTTCGCACCAGATATTACCTTTGTGCATATCCACAAAATCCTTACAAATTACCAACCCCAATCCCGAACCTGATTCATCTTTTGTTCCACGGGTACTGAATTGCTTGTCTATTCGAAACAATTTATCTGTTGCTTTATCATTAATTCCAATACCGGTATCACTTACACAAATTTTTGTATAATTTTTTTCATTGTGTGCTTTCAATATAATCTGTCCTTCCGGATGCGTAAATTTAATACTATTTGAAATCAGGTTCCTTAAAATAGTATGTAAAAGATCATAATCTCCATAAATTTCAAAATCGACCGGAACTTTATGCTGTATGGTAATACTCTTCTGACTTGCCACAGGAGAAAAAAAGATCGTGATTTTTTCAGCCATTTCATACAGATTAAAATGTACGGGTTCAAAATTTATATTTCCGGTTTGTGACTGAGACCACTTTAGCAGATTGGTTAATAAATCCATACTTTGAATGGATGAATCTCTTATAATGGTAGCATATTCAGAAATATCCTTATAACCTTTTTTTTCAATCTGTTCCAAAAGCAGGTTGCTAAAACCAATAATACTGTTGAAGGGTGATTTTAAATCATGTGCAATAATTGAGAAAAATTTATCTTTTGTTGCATTCAGTTTATGGAGATGCTCCTGACTTTCCCGCAATCGATCTTCCGTCTTCTTCCGTTCGGTGATATTTCGCACATTTAATATTACAGAGCCAATCGAGGGATTAAGAATTTGATTGGTTCCATATGCTTCAAGATATACCCAATCGCCATTTTTATGCTTATGCCGGTATTGCACACCACCATGTGCCTCGTTTTTAAGAACTTCATGAAAAGCCTGATAAACCTTCCCTTTATCATCAGGATGTATCATTGTATCAATTACATCAATACCTGTTAACTCTGATGGTTTATATCCAAGCAATTTTTCACAAGAATGACTTACATATTTCTGTACACCTTTTTCGTTAAGGAGCACAATCATATCAAATGAATTTTTCACCAACTGTTTAAAATTATCCTCAGTCCACCTCATTCCAAAATATTCATGTCAGTTTTAATTCTTGCCAAATACTTTTTATAGTGCTCTCTTTAACGAAGAATTTTAAATTTTGTTTTTCCAGAAAAACTCCATCTTTTAAGTTTTGCTTAATGTCTGCAGGAAAATTCGCGTGGTTGATAAGGAAACTAACATTACTTATGATTTACATCCTTGCTTTTTACTTATCTTTGTGGCATGATAGACATTGGAGAGCATAACAAGCTTAAAATAGCGCGGGTGGCGCCGCCTGGACTTTACCTGCAAGATGAGGAAGAGAATGAGGTGCTGTTGCCGAATAAATATGTACAGGAAGAACATAAAATTGGTGAATTCCTCACTGTTTTTGTATATAATGATTCCGAAGATCGTTTAGTGGCAACCCTTGAGCAGCCGGCAGTTGTATTAAACCGGTTTGCTTATTTAAAGGTAAAACAGGTAACTGATGTAGGCGCTTTTCTCGATTGGGGCCTGGGTAAAGATTTACTGGTGCCTTTCAGTGAACAGCAGGCTAAAATGGAGGAATGAAAATGGTATGTGATTTATCTCTATAAAGATGAAAAAACAAACCGGCTTGTGGGATCATCAAAAATAAATAATCATTTGCAGCAGTTTCACATAACCCTGAAACCCGGTGACGAGGTTGAACTTATGGTTTACCAAAAAACAGATATCGGATATAAAGTTATCATAAACGAGGAGCATGACGGGTTGTTGTATGCAAATGAAGTATTCAGGGAAATTAAACCGGGAGACAAGCTGGATGGGTACGTGAAAAAAATCAGACCCGATAATAAAATTGACGTAACGTTACAAAAATCTACCGGGAGTGAGGTAGACGTACTGTCTGCTCATCTGCTGGAGCAGCTTAAGAGCAATGAGGGTGTTCTTCCATATAATGATCGGACAGATGCTGAAACCATTTATGCAACTTTTAAAGTAAGCAAAAAAATATTTAAAAAAGCACTTGGGCTTCTTTACAAAAAAAGAAAGATCAGTATCTCCGACGAAGGAATAAATTTAAAGAAGAAGGATAGTTAACCTTAACTAACTCACTGATTGTTTTGTGCTTTTTAAAAACAGATGATCAATTTCCTTCCTGAGCATATTTAATTTGGCGGTGCAATTCTTCAAATCTGTTGCCAATTGTTTTTTGCTCTGCCTGAAAAAATCAGAGGTGTTTGAAAATAGGGATGAATAGTAGGTAATTCCCTCTCCAAGATTAGCGACAAATGAACGTAAGTATTTTTCCTGACCCGCCGCTTCAATAGCCCTGGCATTTTCCTGAATTTTCTCAGCCAGATAGTCGAGGTAAATATGCAGCTCCTTAATAAACATATTCGGTCTTTCTGTGCTTTTAATCACATCAGTCCGCCCATAAATATGGTCAACCATTTGCTTTAACGACATTCTTTTTGAGAAGTATGCAATATTGGGACCCGGACAAACAGAAACTCCCTGCACCTCTTTACCTGCAGACATTCCGTGTTCAATCAGAGATGCTTCTCCGAGACCATTGCAAAGGCATTCTTTCTCAATTATTTTCTGATAAGCACGGGCATAAGATTCAGAATCAGCATTTTGATTTTTTAGCTCCTCAATTTTCTTTTTTTGATACTCCTTAGAAGCTGTGCAGGAAGGCTTGCTGGTAAATTCAAGGTTGGATGCAAGGAATTTTTTGGTGCATCTCGCTCCGGGATTCCCTTCTTTGGCTCGTTTATACTTAATTATGGCTTGCGAGCTGGCAGCTAAGGTATTAAAAGGAACACCCAAAGGTGATGATCCACTTAAATACAAATCTTTTTCGCCGGCTTTTTCAAGCATCGAAAGGGTATATTCATCAATGGTTACGGCTTCTGGAACAAGCAGAAAGGGGCTGCCCCAACCCACAGAGTTAACACCATAATATTCCATCAGAAATTCGTGCTCTTCAGTAGTGCCCACACCGCCCTGAGCAGTAATTTTTAAAGGCAGTTCTTCCATTGCAGGAGCAGAGCCTTTTTTCTGCGTAAGTGCAGCTTGTATGGTTTCAAAAACAGTTTGTTTCAAATAATTACGGTTCTTTTTAAATTCCTCCAGAATAGGTCCCATCAGGTATCCTTCTGTAGCAAAGGCATGCCCTCCGCAGTTCAAACCCGATTCAATGCGGTATTCTGAAACCCATAATCCCTTTTTAGCCAAAAATTTTCCCTGTATCAGCGCAGAACGATAATCGCTTACTTTTAGAATGATCTTTTTCTTAATCATTCCATCATTATCCGGGTAAAAATCATCAAAATTCTCCATATAACTATACAACCGGGGATTCATTCCTGCAGAAAGTACAATGGATGAACGTAAATTACTTTTCGCGTAACCTCTCAGTGCGGCATGGGCATCATTATATTCTACGGGTAAATCCTCCCCTTTCCGGGTTGTACTTCGGTCCAGCTTGGTCATAATATTTACATCAATGCTTCCCATGGTTAGGTTCTCGCGTGTCCATTGACGGATTTCATTAAGGTTTAAGAACCGTGCACTCATCTTTTTAAATTCCTTTTTCAGGGAAGAATTATCTGGCAAAAGTTGAAAATAGGTTTTTATTTCCTCACTCAATTCATTGGAGAAATGTTTTAACTCCTCAAACTTTTCTTCTGCAAGTTTATTAACCAGATTTAAATAAGTGGTAACTCGTTTAGCACGAAAATCATCTGCTTTTTCAGATATTTCATCGTACACGAGATTGAATTTTTCGCAGTAGCTTTTTCTTAATTTTTCCAGGAGATGGTCATCTACCAGAGAAATAACAGAATCAATTCCAAATTGAGATACTTTTAAAGGAGTTTCCGCTGTAAAACCAATACCCATAATAGGTATATGAAAAGAATGAGAATGCGTCATGTGGAAATAATTACATTGTTTTGGCACAACTATATAACAATGTATTCATGAATGAATTGATATATGGCTGTTGTTAATAAAAAGATAAAGGTAGTAATAATATGCTTTTTACTTCATATTTTAATGAAATAATGATTTATCTCAGTTTTTCAGAGTGAGGAAAAGCTTTAAAAAATTTGGTGCTACCCTTATTTTAGTGGTTAAATATTTATACAGGACCTAAAATACTGTTTAAATATAGTTTTAAATGTTGCTCTTTTTGATAGACGCAATTTGCTCATTTTTACCGATAGTTTTTTTGCCTTTTCCGAAATATTTTCAAATGCATCCTTCTTTAGGTGCCCTAATTCAAAAGCTAACTCTGTTTGGCAAACAATTTCCATTAAAGAGCTGTAAGATATATTAATAAAATGTATTTTCTC
>JBEPYD010000351.1:0-4915 GCA_041641575.1 Bacteroidales bacterium | reverse complement strand
GTCGCCCCGACACAGTAAATGACCTCACTCCTGAAGGGCAGGGACAGGAAGGTGTAACACAGTTTATCATGGAAGAGGAATACCTGGATGCCTACGCTCTCTACTTTCAGAAGTATGTTGAAGAATATCGTAACCAGGGTATTGATGTTTATGCTGTGCATGTGCAGAATGAACCCAATTCCTGTCAGAATTTCCCCAGCTGTATCTGGACAGCAAGTGATTTAAACACCTTTATCGGCTCATATCTTGGCCCGTTGTTTTCTGAAAAGCTACCTGAAATTGAAATTTGGTATGGCACAATAGAACGACCGTTTATTGAAAATATCGATACAGTTTTAATGGATCCGGTTACTTCTGAATTTGTTGATGGTGTGGGATTTCAGTGGGCAGGAAAAGGCGCAATTCCGAAAGTGGATGAAAAGTATCCTGATATGGATTTAATGCAAACCGAATCAGAATGTGGCAATGGTTCTAACGACTGGGATGCTGCAGAATACACATACAGCCTGATAAAACATTATCTTGAAAATGGGACAAATGTTTATATGTACTGGAACATGATTTTAGATGAAACAGGCAAAAGCCAGTGGGGATGGAAGCAAAACTCACTTATTACCATAGATACTGAAACGGGTGATGTTGACTGGAATCCCGAATATTACCTGATGAAACATTTTGGAAGCAATGTGATGCCGGGTGCCAAAATGATTAAAACAGACGGTGCCTATGAGGATGTTCTGGCTTTTAAAAATCCGGATGGAGCTGTTGTTGTGTTTATAGCCAACACTTCTGAAGAGGTACAAGATATAGAATTGCTGCTGGATGATGATGCTTCGCCAATTACGGCCTCAATAGATGCAAATTCCTTTAATACCTTAAAAATAAAGCCCTGATTTCTCAGGGCTTTAAGCCATTCCGTTAAAGGTTAAAGTAATTTTTAGCATTGTTATAGCAGATGTTTTCCACCATGCTGCCTAATAATTCCGAATCATTTGGTACTTCTCCATTTTCCACATCTGTGCCCAACAGGTTGCATAATATTCTTCTGAAATAATCATGCCGTGGGTATGACAGAAAACTCCTGGAGTCGGTTAACATACCCACAAACCTGCTGAGCAGGCCGAGGTTTGAGAGGGCATTCATTTGTTTTTCCATCCCGTCCTTTTGATCCAGAAACCACCAACCGGAGCCAAACTGCATCTTACCAGGCACACTACCATCATTGAAATTTCCCGTCATGGTAGCCAGTAATTCATTGTCACGGGGGTTCAGGTTATAAAGAATGGTTTTGGTAAGATTGTTATTTTTATCAAGCGTACCAAAGAATTTACCCATTTTTTCTCCATACACCGGATCATTGATGGAATCAAATCCTTTATCAGGACCTAGCTTCTCGAACATTCTGCGGTTTACATTGCGTTGCGCTCCAATGTGGAATTGTTGGGTCCAGCCTTTTTCATCATCCATTACGGCAAAATGAATCAACATGGCAGATTTGAATTTGTCTCTCTCTAATTGTGTCAAATCTTTGCCCTTTCTAAGCTGCTGAAAGATGCCATCAATTTCTGTTTGGGTATAATCTTCTGCATAAAAGGTGTCCAGCCCGTGATCAGACAGGCGGCAACCATTTTCATGAAAAAAGTCATGCCTTTTTTGCAGTGCAAAAAGCAAATCATTAAATGCATGGATGTTGGTATCTGAAGCTGCTTCGAGTTTATCCAAATAAGCATTAAAGGCAGCAGTATCGTCTACTGCCATGGCTTTATCAGGCCTCCAGGTAGGCAATACTTTAATCTCAAAACCATCTGCTTTTATTTTTTTGTGATATTCCAGACTGTCTGCAGGATCATCGGTGGTGCAAACGGCTTCCACATTCATCTTTCGCATGATATTGCGCACACTGAACTCATCTTGCTGTAGCATATCTGTAGCACGCTGATAAATATTTTTTGCTGTATTGCCATTTAACAAATCATGGATCCCAAAAGGGCGTTGTAATTCCATGTGTGTCCAATGATATAAGGGATTACGTAAGGTGAAAGGAACGGTTTCGGCCCATTTTTGAAACTTTTCTTCGTCGGGTGCATCGCCCGTACAATATTTTTCATCCACACCATTGGTACGCATGGCACGCCATTTATAATGGTCGCCGTCGAGCCAGATTTTTGTCAGATTAGCAAATTTTTTATCTTCTGCAATCTCATCTGGCGGAAGGTGACAATGATAATCGATGATAGGCATTTTTGATGCATGGTCAAAATACAGCTTTTCTGCTGTTTTGTTCTGTAAAAGGAAGTCTTTATCAAGAAATTTTTTCACTGGAATATATTTTTTTAATTTTATCTATATTTAATATGGATTTTATGGGTTTACCCAGGTTGTCAGGCTTATAAATTGTATCCTTTTGAATTAGATATTAAATAACCGTTTAATGTGTCTGTCATAAATATTTTCAAAAACCTGCTGGCCTACGATTTCTTTATTTTTTTTAAGCGCATCAGTATATTTGTCTCCCATTTCTGCAGCAACTTTGTAAGACACATGTAACAATTGCCGGAAATGCAAGTTATACTCCGGATGATCAGGATCATGACGCAGAGTGTTGGCAAATTTCTCACTGGTAAATACAGCAATTTCCATGGCAGTGGGCAACTTGTCCTTGTCAATGTCAATAACCGTGGCATAAGGTCCTGTAAGTTCATCATATCTTTCCAGGCCTTGCGTGTAAATATGTTTTACAATATTCAGACCTTCTTCACCGGAAAGTGCCAGACCTATCACCTCTTCAAGCCAGGTAGTACCGGCGGTTTTTAAATGAAGTCCTTTATCGTGCTTTCTTATCAGCTCCCCAATAATAGGATAAAGGCTGAATTTATCACTGCCGGAGTGAACACTGAGTTTGAGATTTTCAGGCAGACCAAATTCCTTTATGGCAAAATCAATCACCATTAAATCTTGCTCGAACTCTTTTTTAAATACTTCCGTATCTCCAACGTAATCAACTCCTTTATTAAAACGACCGGTAAATTTTGGAGCAATGGTCTGCACGGGTATGTTTTGTTGACCAATGGCAGAAAGAATAAAAAACAATTCTACGGGTGTCTGAGGATCTTCAACCTCATCCATAGAAATTTCAGCTACAAACTGGTTTATACCTTTATTTTCGGCAATATGAAGAAAGATATTGTTGGCTTCAGCAATGGCGCCCAAATACTTACCTGCAATTGTTCTTAAAGATGCATCTGTAATTTTAAATGGCTTTTCTATGCCTGGAATTGAAAGGTTACCAATATATTTTTTATTTCTTTTAACAAAATCATCTACAAGTTTACTGTCTATTTCTTCACCGATATATTCGGCCACATCAATGGTGAAGAAATTGCAGGGCTTTATAAAATCATCTACATTGTTAATATTTATATGATCCGCATCAACAAAAAAAGCGCCCGGGTAATTCAAAGCACGCACGGCATTTAAAGCTTCCTGAAGGGTTTCCTTTGAATTTGATTTTACAGTGGTATGTTCCCTGTGCGACTTATTCCACACAGGAACAATATCAACGCCATTATTTTTTGCTTCAATAAGAGCCTTTAGTTGTGCTTCCCCCTGATGCGCAAAACGGTCGCCCGTGCCAAATGAATATTTACCAATTTTCATAAGAGTTTTATTTATATATTATAAGATATTATTGAATAATTGTCCCGATATTTTTTCAAGATTAATGGCTTTTGACACGGTATTTAAATTAGTGAAAATAATTTTCCGTGTACGGGCACGAAATTACAAAAAAAATTGATTACTTTGCAGTGGAATTATTAATATAATCCAAATTATACTGGAATTTATGCGTGTACGCATCAAAGATATTGCTGACCGGGCACAGGTTTCTGTAGGCACGGTAGACAGGGTTTTACACAACAGGGGAGAAGTATCGCCGGCTACCCGGGCTCGAATTCTCGCCATTGTGGATGAATATAAGTATGAGCCCGATGTGCTTGCCAGTGCGCTGGCCTCAAAAAAGAATTACCACATGGCTGTACTTTTACCTAAAGGGACTGTGGATAATGAATTCTGGAAGAGCCCGATTAAAGGAATCCATAAAGCCATTTCAGAGATTGACCATTTTGGAATACAGGTAGATGAGTATCTTTATGAGCAGAAAGAGAAAGAATCATTTCTGGCGCAGGCCAATAATATGATAAATAATATGCCGGATGGTGCCATAATAGTTCCCTTCTTTAATCCGGAAGCTGAAATAATATGTGCACAGATGAAAGCGCATGCTGTACCTTTTGTACTTGTGAATTCCAATATCAATGATGGAATAAGCAGTATTAGTTTTATTGGCCAGAACTCTTTGGAAAGTGGTAAATTGGCTGGAAAATTGCTTCATTATGGCATTACAGAACGTTCCAGGTTTCTTGTGGTTAATATTTTAAAAGACCGTGGCAATTATTTCCACATCTTTCAGCGACAGCGGGGATTTATGGATTATTTAAAGGAGCAGAGGATAGATCATGAAATTCATGAAGTTATTATCAATGGCACCAGCCAGCAGGCGGTTGACAAAAGTCTTGATAATTTTTTTTCCAACAATTCCGGTAACGTACACGGTGTTTTTGTTACCAATTCAAAAGTCTTTAAAGCAGCTGAATATTTAAAGAAAAATAACCTATCTGAAATGCGCCTGCTGGGATACGATCTTATTGAAGCAAGTATGCCTTATCTGCAAGATGGAACCATTGATTTTTTAATTGGACAAAGACCTGAAGAACAAGGGTATCGCTCTTTAATGGCGCTTTTTAACCACTTAGTGCTGAAAAAGAATGTAGAAGCCACCCAGTATATGCCACTGGATATAATTACAAAAGAAAACATGAAATACTATCAGGTCTGAATATAAAAACCATTAATA
>JBEPYD010000350.1:0-4931 GCA_041641575.1 Bacteroidales bacterium | reverse complement strand
CGTTTAGCCAGCGTAAATCAATTCTTTCATGTAATTATAATAATTAAACCCAGTACATAAAAAAATTTCTCTAACTTTATAACCTGAAAAGGAGGGATATTTTATCCTGCAGAAGCTGAATTAAAAAATGATTCAATGGAAAATAAAATAATTTATTTTGTTGATGATGATAAACTCATCATTAACTTAATGGAATACACTTTTCGCGGCCGTCCTGGTTATGATGTACGCACTTTCTTTACAGGAGAGGATTGCCTGAAAAATTTAGATGTAAATCCTGACCTCATCATATTAGACCATGTGTTTAATAAACAGCCCCAGGCAGAATTAAATGGGCTGGAAACCCTGAAAAAAATTAAAGAACAAAAGCCTGAAATTCCCGTGGTAATGCTAACCAGTGAGGACGACAGCACACTAATCAAAAATTTTGAAAAAGAGGGAGCGCATATGTACATTAGTAAAGATGCTTACTTTATTGATACATTGATTGAAACCATAGAAGGTTTTTTCAAAAATTAACATTAAGATTACCAGAACACTTATGTCGGATTTCTGGAACAAGAAGTTTAAGGGAGAAGAATATCTTTACGGAACGGAACCCAACCCTTTTTTTAAGCAATTTATAGATAATCAAACACCCGGAAAATTACTTCTACCTGCGGAAGGTGAAGGTAGAAATGCCGCCTATGCAGCTGAGAAAGGATGGGATGTAACGGCTTTTGATAATAGTTCAGTTGCGCATAACAAAGCGCTTACATTGGTTAAAAGCAGAGATTTATCCATCACTTATAACCTCCACTCTGTTGAAGAAACAGATAATCAATACAACAATTCAGCTTTTGATGTAATAGCGCTTTGCTATTTTCACCTCCCCTCCGATGCGCGTACACATTTTCACCAGGTATTTATGCAAAAAATTAAGTCCGGCGGACATTTGTACATCATTGGTTTTTCAAAAGAACAATTAAAATATAACTCCGGGGGTCCACCAAATGCCGATATGCTTTTTGAAGTATCCGCCCTTAAAGAAGATTTTAAAAATTATGCAACCAGAAATGTCCACACTTTTGAAACTATACTTTCTGAAGGCAGGGGGCATAAGGGAAAGGCATCTTTAACCGAAGCCATCATCAAAAAATAATCAGGTATGGAATTACCAGCCCTCACTGCTGCTGAATGGTTCCTGGCTATGTTATGCGGGGTGCTGATAGGCATTTCGAAAACAGGAATTTCCGGTGCCGGAATAGCCGTAGTCCCAATTTTTGCTCTGTTGTTTGGCGGTAAACCTTCTACAGGGCTTTTACTCCCCATGCTGATTGTTGCCGATATATTTGCGGTAAGTTATTATAACCGTCATGCTTCATGGAAATACATCATCAGGCTTATGCCATGGGCAATAGCAGGAATTTTAATTGCCTTATTTACCGGAAACAGGGTTTCTTCTGCAACATTTAAAGTAATTATTGGAATTATTATACTCATTTCCCTAATTATTATATTAATAAGAGAAAAAAACAAGCTGGATAAAATTCCATCTCATCCGGCGGTAAGTAGTATCTCAGGACTATCGGGAGGTTTTGCCACTATGATTGGTAATGCTGCCGGACCCATACTTTCCATTTATCTTTTGTCTATGAGATTACCGAAAGCGGTATTTATTGGTACAGGGGCCTGGTTCTTTTTTATTGTAAATGTACTTAAAGTTCCTCTTCATGTTTTTGTATGGAATACCATTACCTGGAATACTTTATATTTTAATATGATCATGATTCCTTCTATTGTTGTGGGAATTTTTACGGGCATAAAATTTGTTTCCATTCTTCCCGAAAAAGTATTCCGTTATATTGTAATTGTAACCACTTTTGTTTCCTCTCTTTTACTGCTGCTATAAAGGCAAAGTAATGCGTATGGTAGTCCCCTTATCAATCTCCGATTCTAAAACACCAATTTTTCCATTGTGATATTGTTCCACGATGCGTTTTGATAAGCTAAGCCCCAATCCCCACCCACGGCTTTTGGTTGTAAAACCAGGTTTAAATACAGATTTAAAGTGATTTTTGGCTATACCTTTCCCATTATCTTTGATATCCAGAAAGATTTTATTTTTAACTTTCAGTACTGAAAGCTCTATAATTCCCTCCCCTCCCAGAGCATCAATGGCATTTTTACAAACATTCTCAATAACCCATTCAAAAAGTGGCGGATTTATTCTTGCAAGGACTTGGTTCTCTGTTTCATTAATAATAAATTGCACCTGCCGGCTGGAGCGATTTCTTAAATAAGATACCACATTTTCTACCACCGGAATAATCGGCACTTCTTTAAGTTTTGGTTTAGATCCTACTTTGGAAAATCTGTCTGCTATTTTTTCCAGTCGTGAAACATCTTTTTCGAGTTCATCGGCAATTTCAGGTTCATTATTGCGGGTTTTAAGCATTTCTACCCAGGCCATCAGAGATGAAGTAGGTGTTCCTAATTGATGTGCAGTTTCTTTGGTCAGGCCCACCCAAACTTTATTTTGTTCGGCACGGCGTGAAATACTAAAGGCAAAATAAGACACAAAAATGAATAACAGGATTACCCCTAACTGGATTAACGGGTACCAGGTAAGCTTTTTGAGTAAAACCGAGTTTTTGTAATAAATATAATTAAAATCCCCATCGCCAAGATCTATTTCAATTGGGGGATTTTCCTCCTTCATAATTTCAAGCTGTTCCTGAAGATAATCTTTCTTCTGTCTTATTTTAGTTGTATCTAAATTGAGATATGAATTTATGTTGCCGTCAGTATCGGCAAGAATTAAAGGGATTGTACGGTTATTTTGCACCACTTTTAAAAAGAAATTTAAATTCCTTCCGTCAAGGTCTGTGGTTGCAAGTTGCCGGGTAGCTTCAGCCCATAACTCCACTTTGGTCTGCTCTTCTATGGCTAATTGCCCCACCAGGAGATTTGTATAGATGAGAGAGGCTGCACCTATTAATATGGCAAATATGAAAAGACTAAGCTTCCACCATTGTTTTTTTACATAAATATTCATTACATAACTAATTTATAAGCTACAGGCCAGGTGAAAAATATTTAAAAATAAATGTTTTTAAAATCAAAAAGAGCTTAATGAGGTGCAAAGTTTCAATCTATCATTAATTCTGGTTTATCAAAACAGATAAATCCTTCCTTAGCCCAAAAATTTATTCATACTTAAAATGTCTAATCTTCTTTACTACAGCGCTTATTTTAAAGTATCTGTCTCTTCCCACTGAATTTTGAAAGCGGGTGATTTTTTATCCTTTCTAATATCGTTTTCAGCCTCTTTGGCTTCATTTTCCTGCCACTTGATTTTGAAATCTGATGAACCTTCACTTTCATCTGTAGATTTTATATCATTTTCTTTATTTTTAAACCACCCGAATTCATCGTTAAAAATGGTGCGCAACTCTTGTTTTTCCTTTTTTATATCTTCTTTTAATGCTTCTTTCATCTGTGCTTTGTCATAGCTTACATCGTAATCTTCAATATTTCCCTCTATTTTTAAATACACATTCGTGCGTCCCAATCCATCCTCTTCAACAATGCCAAATTCAGTTTCGCGGGGTTGACTTCTTTTGGCTTTACCTGCCAAAACATCAGACAACAACAATTGTATGCGATAAATGAAATTATTGTCAAAATCATGATTTCCTGAAGCAGTAATATCCAGTGCAGAAGAAACAATGTCCATTTTTGGAATTGTAATTACCTTGTCGCGGATAAAAATATGGTTCTGCAAGGTGGCAAACCGAATGTGTTTTAGTTCGTCAAGTTCAATGAAACGGGAGAGGCCCATCATAGGTTCAAATTCAATTAATTCACCATTTTTAATTTCTATCTGAGCCTCGGTGGTTACCGTTTCCATTTTTGCTTTTAGTTGATTGGTCCAAACAGATGAAAATGAAAGGTTTCCGGTTAAACTTCCCTTTAGATGATCGTCACGCAGGGTTTGTTGCCCAAAATTATTAAATTGCGTAAACATTTGATTAATATTGATATTGCTTAAATCAGCCTGGCTTTTTACCAAAAAATCATTGTTATTGTTCTGGCTAATAACACCATTGGCTGTGCTTCTACCCTCCATACCATTAAATGACAAGCTTTTAATAACAAACATCCGGGGTTTATAGGAGACAATTCCCTCTGCATTTCTGGCAATAAAATTCCTGAAGTAGAAATTTTCGGCAGTAAATTGTAATTTAAGGTTGGCTCTGTCAGGAAAATTTATTTCCAGAGGCGCTTCGTTATCCTCTCCTTTGCCAGGATCATTAACCAGGAGGTTATCCACAATTATTTTGTTTGAGTGAACTTTGGCATCAATCCAAATGTACTTGTTCTTCCCTGTAAGAAAAGCCAAAGCATTTTCAGCAGTTCCGTTCACGTGGAAATCATTATCACGAATTTTGAAAGAGATGTCCTGCAGTTGAATATCATTGCCGAGAATTGCCTTGCCATTGATAGATTCATATAAAAAGGGCTTATTATATAATTTAAGATATACTTCCTGTAGCGTAATATATCCTTTTAAATAAGAAATATTTGTGTTTTTGAAATTAAATGGTCTTTCGCCCGAAATGGCAAAATTGGTATTTGCATTAAATTCAATATCGCCCGACAGATACTCAGTTACATCATTAGGAAAGAAAGCATGTACTTTATCCAGTTGAAGAAGACCTTTCATCTTCATAGATATTTTTGGTTGTTGAAAATTATCTATGATTGCTGTCCCATCCATGCTTCCCATTTCTGAATCAAAACTGATGTTATTTACAGATAAATTTTCACGTGTGGCTGAATAGTAAAAAGTGCCTTCGCTAAATAAATTGGCCAGTGTAACTTTTGATTTTCTGTGTGTAAAAGTAGCTTCCTTTATGTTATAATTAAATGAAACAGCAGGAAAACGC
>JBEPYD010000349.1:0-4940 GCA_041641575.1 Bacteroidales bacterium | reverse complement strand
TTTTTCATTATGTCGGTTGTAATTTTGATTAAGCGGTCATGTAAAATTACATTTTTAGATTACCTTGCACAGGATAATGTGTTTACTATTAGCAATTTATAGTCAACTACTCCATTATCATACGATGAGCCATTCGCAAAGATGCCTGTATACTTCTTTCAATATTTCTTTGCCTGTCATTTCCAAATGAATACCTGCGCGAGATTACTTTGTATCCATCAGCACATGCAATCCAGATGGTTCCTACCGGTTTTTCCTCTGTACCACCTGCAGGACCGGCAATACCTGAAACCGCTAAGCCAATATCACACTTCAATTTATCACAAATCCCTGCAGCCATTTGTTCAACTACAATTTTACTTACTGCCCCATCAGTTGTCAAACTTTCTTCAGAGACGCCCAATAAACCTTTTTTTATCCCGTTGTCGTAAGCCACAATACTGCCCAGGAAATAAGCACTGCTGCCGGGTATACTTGTCAGCCTTGCGGCAATTCCTCCACCAGTACAACTTTCGGCAGTTCCAATGGTTTTATTTTTAGTAAGCAGGGCCTTTCCAAGTACTTCTTCCAAAGAAGATTCTTCCGTTGAAAAGATATATTTTCCGGCAATAGGAATAAGCTTCACAATAGCATCCTCCAGTTGTGCCCTACCCTCTTTTTCTGATTTTGGCATTATAGAAAGGCGTAGCTTTAATATACCTGGTGTTGGTAAATAAGCAACTGAAATATCGTTTGGCAAGTTATTTTCCCAATCTTCAATCAATTCTGCAAGGGATGATTCAGCTATTCCCTGAAACATGATAACCCTGTGTAAAACCGGGGGTAAGTTGTACTTTTGCCTCAATAGAGGAAGAACCTTTTCTTCAATGATATGCTTCATTTCAAAGGGCACACCCGGAAGGTGGATATATATGACACCATTCTTTTCGGCCCATAAGCCGGGTGCAGTACCCATTTTATTTTCAAGTATTTTGGCAACTTCCGGTACAAGGGCCTGATCATAATTTCGCTGATTTGTCCGAATTCCACGTTTTTCAAGCATTTCTTTTATATGAAGCTTCGTGGGTTTGTCGAATACCAGTTTTGTCTCCAAAAAGCTGCAAATGGCCTCCTTTGTAGTATCGTCACGTGTAGGTCCAAGTCCGCCGGTTGTGATAACTATTTGGGCTCTTTTTCCTGCGTCTTCAAGAGCTGCTATAATGGCAGAATTGTCATCGCTTATAGAAACTATTCGTTTAATTTTTAATCCGGCCTCGTTGAGCCTTTGGGCCATCCAGGCTGAATTTGTGTCTATTACCTGCCCTATCAACAGTTCTTCTCCAATCGTAATGAGCTCTATATCCATGGTAATGGGAAAAATATTATGGAAAAATAAAATGAGCGGGAAACGGGGATCGAACCCGCGACCCTCAGCTTGGGAAGCTGATGCTCTACCACTGAGCTACTCCCGCGAAGTTGCAAAAGTAGTAAATAGATGTTTCACTTCGTAGTGGATACCTTAATTTTTCTACACTAATGTGAAAAAAAATTATACGAACAAAATGTTTAAAAAACTCATAAACAGTTCATTAACATATTTTAACATACGGTTTTTATAATTTTGGAATAAAAATTGATATTTATTAAATGAAATCTTAAAAATAATTTAAATTGAAAAAGCTATGAAAAAATATATAATATTATTATTCGCGATGGTTTTTATGGCTGGCACTACCTTGCAGGCCCAGGAAACCAGAAAAGAAAGAAAGGCAAGAAAAAAAGCCGAGAAAGAGGCTATGCTGGAGGAAAATTATAAAAATTTAGTGCAACTGGCGGAAAACAAAAACTTTGTACTGGAAGCAGATTATATAAGCAACCAGTATGGACATCGAAGCATTGTTACGCCCACATTAAATTTTATTATGGTTGATGGTGACAAGGCTGTAATTCAAATTGGCGATAATGTTAGTTTAGGAGCCAATGGTGTAGGTGGCGTTACCGCTGAAGGAAAAATCTCTAATTATGAGATTGTTAAGAACAAGAATAAAGGTACGATAATGGTAAAATTAAATTTAATGAGTACGATTGGAATATATGATATCGTGGTACATATGTCTCCGGGAACCAATAGTACTGCCATGGTTACCGGCATACGGTCCGGAAGATTAAATTATACGGGTGAACTTGTAGCCCTTGAAAATTCTGAAGTATTTAAAGGTCAGTCCTTCTAATTGCAATAAAATTATCGATATAAATTGAAAAAGCCGTCTGTGCAAACAGTACGGCTTTTTGCATTTTATCATCTTAAAGATTTGATTAAATGATATTTGCACCAGTTTATTGTAAGCGATAATGCAAGTCCATTTGATTCATCATCAGGAGTACCTTGGCCACAGTGGGAGCCCAGTATTCAGTAGTCCACCAGTAACCCGGATAAAGTGCTGGTCTATCATTTGCATCGGCACCAATGCCTGTCATAATACCACCTGTAATCCTGGGTGTATGTGGAGGGGCAAAGTAATCAGAACCTGCTTTAAACAGTGCAGGCTGGTTTTGACCTATTCCAAATACTGTACTGGCGTTAAAAGGATTAGCCCCAAATATCCATTCAACACTGGCATGGGCTGTTTCCATGAAAACATTAGAGGGGATGGATTGATTCGCCAACAGCATTTCATATCCCCTCGTCCCCAGGTTGCCATTCATACCCACATGCAAAAAATACCGGTAATGATAAGGCCCTAATGTTCTCCCGGTATTGAAATTTTCCGAGAGCATCCATGGAAGGATTGAAAATGCATTTTTTTCATTATGCGACACAAAATTTTCAGCAAATCTCTCAATAGCTCCGGTGACATCTTTTGAGTGATTACCATCAGGGAACTGTTTCAGATACAAATGTAAGGAAGGCAAAACCCCTGAATTACTGTATATTTCTCTTCGTTCATTTCCGGAACGATAGATTACAAGAGGGACTTCAGGCAGATATACTTCCCGTGATAATAATTCTGTAATGCCTTCACTGGCTTTAATTTTGTAAGATCTCTCATCCGTTACGCTATAGAGGTAAATGGCTGCCTCAGTCATTTGCGATAATTCTGCAGTGGTTTTTCGCGTGGCATCGTGCGATAACCAGTTCCAGCATGCCAAAGCAGCATTTTTACATTTATTGGCGTATTCCGGAAGCGAATCTTTAAAAACCAGGGATGATTTTAATTGTCCAGTTATAAAACGATACTGATCTTCCGCAGGCGCAGGTTCTGTTACCACTATCCTGTCGTCATCGGTGTCTTTTTTATTGTCTGTCCAACGATTGTCACTCTTCATATATTCTCCAAATCCAATAGAGGTAAAAATAAATCCTTCCGCTGACTGAAAATTATGCAGAAAAAGGTTGCCCCATTTAATTTCCTGTGTTACTGCTGCAGACATAAAATTTTTATTTGTTAAAGCAATCTCTGCAAGGGCATCCAGGATGTATGTGGTTCCCAGGGCATTCTTTCTCACATCATTGGCATCATACCAGCCGGCGTAAAGTGGCAGGCGTTCCTGGTTGTCTTCTCTTATGGCATCATCTAAATGCTGCCCCGGATTCCACCCCGTTTCCGGATGTCCGGAACGTTGTTGAGAAACATAAAACAAATGTTTTTCAAGTATTTGGCTGTATACATCGGGATGAATGGTAAATGTTTCTGAACGAAACGAATCAGTACTTACAAAGTACCTTCCTGTTTCTTTAAATGATGTAAAGTCAGCAATAGAATATGTGCCCAGATCCTTACCATTTGCAGGTACAAGATTTCCTGAAAAAACTTTTTCTCCTGTGGAGGACCGGATAAGGTGAAAATCAGCCCCCGATATGCCGGTACGAAAGGCCTTTTTTACTGATTGGGGATGAAAACCTGCATGACTGACAATGATCCTGTCGGGATGATGAACAATGGTAGGTGTATCAACTTCCTGATGATCAGTTAGAAAAAAAGCATTGCACCAATTGGCGAAATCAGAAAACGAGCCATCATTTCCATTTGTAACTTCAAGCACGAGATCATGTATACCGGAAATATTCAGATTTACCTTTAAGGCTGTGTCGTATTTGGTTACTATTCCAGAATTATATATTTCGTTACCATCTCCCCAGATTCTAAATATTACACTCCCGCCCTGGGTAAAATCAAATTGGTTTGTTCCATCGTAAATATAGCCGGGTACTGAATTAAAAGCTCTGCCCTGTTCAAGTACCTTTCTGCCCTCTGGTGTATGATAATGAAATGCAGCTGAATCAATTCCTATTTCAGCGTAAAATCGGTTAAAGTTGTTATCAACGTCAATGGTAAGTCGCGAAGGTGCATTTACACCCAATCCCCTGTTATAAACTTTCCCGTTGATATTAAAATCACTATAGGCAAATGATTGATTCCGTTTAGGAGTTCCAAAATCATCGGTAATTTCTCCAAAAGGTAGAGTATCTAAAAATGTTGTATCCTGCGCCTGTAAGGAGATAAAACTTAACAGCACAGCACCAATTAATATAATTCGCATAATTTTTTAGTAATAAAATGATTCGTTTTTTGCTGGTGGATAATCTAATGTTCTGTTCCACCATGGAATATTTGATGTGCCTACTTGCCTGGCATTTTTTACTGCCTCCTTGTAGGCCGGCAAATGAATATAAGCCGTATCACCAAGTGGATAATAATGACCAATATCCGCGAGATATGACGTTAACAGGTCCTGCATCTCATCCAGCTTTTTAGCATAGACAGGATCTTTTGCCAGGTTGTTCTGCTCATAAGGATCTTCAACCAGATTATACAACTGATCCGCATCAAAATATCCCGGATGGTATTCCATGGCAATACTGGCAAAGCCTCCTGCCATATTACCCCGGTGGCTAATTTCAGGTTCTTTGTCAATTTGCAGTTTTTCAATTACATGCTCCGGAAAACGCTGGGCTATAT
>JBEPYD010000348.1:0-4947 GCA_041641575.1 Bacteroidales bacterium | reverse complement strand
ACCTGTTCCTGGCGACCATAGCGCGAGGGGTACATTCAATGACCAGGCGCGTGAAAAAAGTCCCATGCTCTGGGTTTCCATGCACTGGCGCCTGGTCTGGCTCATCATCATTATTGTAATTGTAGCACTTATATGGCTCCTGGCAGCACAATGATCAATAAGGAAGAAATAGAAAAACAGGTAAAATCCATCATGTTTGACGATATGATAAGCGGCCATTCCAAAAGGCTCGGCATAGATTATTGTTACACTAAACCTGCGCGGGAAAAATACCCCTTTCAATATTTTTGGGACACCTGTTTTCATATCCACATACTTTTACGTATTGGTGAATTTCACCATGCCAAACATCACTTTGCTTCGTTAATGGCTGCCCAGCATGATGATGGCTTTATAGGAAATATTATATACTGGAAAAGAACCATGCCGGCAAGGTTAGCAGACTTTTTTCAAATGAAAGCGGCCAGTATTTTTTCCTTTAACAGTCCGCACATGAGCAGTATTCTCCAGCCCCCCATGCTCAGCGAAACCCTTCAGTTTATCTATGAAACAACTGGTGATAAAGATTTTCTGATTCAGCAAATTCAAAAATTAAAGAAATATTACCTGTGGTTGGAACACCGGGATTTCGATGGTGACGGGCTGCTGTCGATTATTACCAGTTTTGAATCGGGTATGGATTGGAAGCCGGCATATGATCCGGTGGTGGGCTTTTCAGGAAAGGCTAATAAAAAACTTTTCAGGAAAATGATGATGGTGGATTTTAAAAATTTCCTGCGCAATTACAATAATCAAAAGATTGCCCGCTCTGGCAATTTTAATGTTAAAGACGCTGGCTTTAATGCCATTTACATTAATAATTTGTATATACTGGCAGAATTATGTGATGAGTTGGCTGATGAGGACGCTGCAATATTCAGGAAACGCGCAGATAAGGCACTCGATTCTCTCATAAAAATCAGTTTTGATGATGAGGATGATGCATTTTATGATGTAAATACCGTAGATAATATCAAACTAAAAAAATTAACGCCTACCATTTTTTATCCAGTGGCCATGACCCCTTTGCCTGAGAAGATTCGCCAAAGGGTAATGCAACGGTATTTTTATAATAATGACGATTTTGAAACGCCCTTTCCCATGCCTTCTGTGTCTAAGCACGATGTTTCATTTTCTGTTGATGAAACCCTTTTTTTATGGCGGGGTCCGGTATGGATAGCAAACAACTGGTTTATTCACAAATATCTGGTTAAGAAAGGTGAACTACATCATGCTTCCAAACTGATTGAATGTGTTCTTAAGCTTATTGAAAAGTCTGGATTTCGGGAGTATTATAACCCTTTTACAGGGGAGGGATATGGGGCAAAAAATTTTACCTGGGCAGGATTGGTGCTCGATATGATCGGGAATGAAGAAAATGCTAAAATTTCAAATTAATATGCACGTATTTGCACCCCTATGAAGCACTCATTGTTAAAACGTTCTTTTTTTGGGATTAACAGGGGCAATCGGTGCCTCCATAACATTTCAGGCAGGTGATAAGTTTATTCATATAAGCTTATACCTTATGTGAACCCACCGGAACCTATAAAACCAGGTGAATGGGCTTTTTTTACCACATCCTGCCGCGAATGTCCTGCTGAAAACATTATCTGATAAAGCAACAAAAGAGAGAATTAATATAGTAAGATCTGCCTTTTTAAAGAAAAGCAAAGATATTTTTTTAACCGCCTAACTTATAAAATCATGAAATACATTTTAAGAAATTTAATTTTTTGTTTACTTATTGCAATGATGCCTGAATGTTTGTTTGGAGATGATGATAAACAGCATTCTCCTACAAATCGGAATGACACCGCTGCAGTTTCACATAATGAAAATAATGCTGAAACATCCGAAAAAGATAATAATTCAAAAGTTTTTGCTTCCTTTAATGAATTTCCTACTTTACATCCATTTATCGTTCACTTTCCAATTGTTTTAATAATTATTGCCTTTTTTGTTCAGCTTGTGGGTTTATTTAAATTCAGAGATGCCTTTAGCTGGCTGACTTTATTTTTGCTCATTTTTGGTTTTGCGGGGGCATTGCTTGCCGCCTTTGTCATTCATCCGCCTGCAGCAAATCTGCCGTTTCATGTGCGCACCATTTATGAAATGCATGAAACATTTGCCTATTGGACCGTGTGGCTTTCAGGTGGTGCTTTTGCCGTGAAATTGATAAGCCAATTTACGCACCGTAAAAACTGGATAGAAGTGGCTGTGGTTGTATTACTGGCAGGAGCTGCCACCACCGTCAGCCTGGCAGGGCATTTGGGTTCTCAGATGGTCTTTATTGAAGAAGTTGGCCCCGGAGGTCGTTACCTGGAGCAGCATACGCATTAATCGATTATCTAATAGATGCTTTTTGTATTTATCGTACAGGTGATTTAGCAATTTCTGAGGATTTTCAATAATATTTATAGGAGCTTGATTTTCTATGTCTAATGAAAAATACCTAATGGAAATATTGAAAATCTATTGATTATTAATTAATTTTAGAGATAATTGTTAAAAGGCTAGCTGCGGGTAAAGGACACTATTGAAAAGATAAAAACCCATGACAAAAAAGTCATTGTTTATAAAATCGTTAAAAATATCACTCATTTTCCTGGTTATTAGTGTGTTGTATATTATCCTGTCAGACAGTTTGGTGCAGCATGTTTTCTCCTACCCGGCTGAAAATACAAGAATTCAGACTTATAAGGGTATTTTTTACGTGGTTTTTACCAGTGCATTAATATTTGCATTGATATTTCACGAACTTAAAAAACAGAAAGATTATGAAATTAAAATAAAAGAAAGCGGTAAAAAGTTTAAGAGTTTATATCACTACTCAAACATTGGTATTGTATTGGCTGATATTAAAGGTGATATTATCGAAGCTAACCCCGAATTCTATAAAATGACGGGGTATTCAGCCGAAGAATTAGCCGGGTTGAGTTTTGCAGACATCACGCATCCTGATGATTTGAACGGAGAACTTCAATTGATTGAAAAGCTGAAGAATAAAGAAATTGATAATTACCGTATTGAAAAACGTTACATAATTAAAAGTGGGGCTGTACGATGGGTTGATCTGGCCATAGCTGCAAGAAGGAACAGCCGTGAGGAAGTTTACATGTTTATTGCCATGGTCATGGACATTACAAATTACAAACTTTCCGAATTATCATTAAAAAATTCCAAAACCTTTACCACTAATATATTAAAAAATATGCCCGTTGGTATCAATGTTTTTGATACTCAGTTTAAATATGTGATATTCAACAAATCAATGGAGAAATTTGCCTCTTGTTCATCAGCAGATGTACTTGGTAAAAAGGCCCGGGAGGTATTTCCTTTTATCAGGGAAAAAGGACTGGATAAATTGATGGAGCAGGCTTTAAAGGGCGATACCGTAATGTCTAAGGATTATGATATTACAGAAAGAACAGGTAGAAAAAGGTGGTTTTCGTCTATTTATTATCCGAATTACGATATTCATGGAAATATTATTGGCATCATCAGCCAGGTAACGGATGTTACCGAAAGAAAAAACTATGAACAAAACCTGGTGGAACAGAAGAACAAGTATGAAAAACTTAATCAGCAACTGAAAAAAACCAATGATGCGTTAATCGATGCCAAAGAACAAGCCGAAGAGAGTGATCAGCTTAAAACGGTGTTTTTAAATAATATGTCCCACGAAATCCGTACGCCAATGAATGGCATCATAGGATTTTCAGAATTCCTTACCAATCCGGATATCAGTCCTGAGGATCGAAAATATTTCTCGGAAATTATACGAAACAGCAGTCATCAGCTGCTGCGAATCATAGACGATATCCTTGAAATTTCCAGGCTTGAAACGCAACAGGTTGTGTTAAGCCGTGATACATTCAGCCTTCATGATCTGGTTCATGATGTGTATGAGGAGTTCCGTTTAAAGTCGCAGGAAAGAGAAGTACCCGTTTATATCAAAAACGGAATGAGGGAAAACGAAAGTTATATCATATCCGATAAGAACAAACTGACTAAAATTTTAAGTAATATTTTAGAGAACGCTTTTAAGTACACACTGGAAGGTTTTATTGAAATCGGCTATCATACCGATAAAGATAAGCTTATCATTTACATCAGAGATACCGGTGTGGGCATTTTACCTGAATTTCAGGAAAGAATATTTGATCGCTTTAACCAGGCAAATAAAGAAATAGCAGAAAAAAGCGGAGGACTGGGTATAGGCCTTTCCATTGCCCGTGAAAATGCACGTTTACTTGGGGGCGACGTACATGTAGAGTCAGTGAAGGGGAAAGGATCTACATTCTTTATTGAAATTCCCTACACATTGCCAGAGAAAAATGTTAAGGAGGAGAGCATCCCAAATTTTCAAAATACACAAAATGATAAAATTTGTACTATCTTAATTGCTGAAGATGAAGAAATCAATTATCTCTACTTGGAGGCTCTCCTAAATGTAGAAGAATCATTTAAGTGCAACATTCTGAGAGCTAAAAATGGCCGCGAAGCCATTGAAATATGTCGCCAGAATAATAATATAGATCTAATCCTAATGGATTTAAAGATGCCTGTTATCACCGGGCATCAGGCCACCAGGGAAATAAAAGCCATTTATCCCAATATTCCCATTATAGCCCAAACGGCATATTCCAGTGAGGAGGATAAAGAAAAGGCCCTGAATGCCGGTTGTGACGATTTTATAAGCAAGCCCATCAATAAAGAAGAGATAATTCATAAAATAAATATTTTATTGAAGCATTAATTGCTTCTGATTTATTACTGGACGTAGTTACCGCATTTTCGGGAAGCTTTTCCCTCTTTCTGTATCTTTTGCCATCTATCTTTGGGGAGAATAAAGAATCATTAAAATGAAAAAAATATTCCTCCTTGCATTCCTTTCACTCATTT
>JBEPYD010000347.1:0-4953 GCA_041641575.1 Bacteroidales bacterium | reverse complement strand
TTAATGCCAATGCACCACGGGTGGTGAATACAGGTGAAGCATTCAGACTCAGTTTTACCCTTAACGAGCGGCCCACAGATTTGAAAGTTCCTTCACTCGCTGATTTCGAGGTTTTAGGAGGTCCCAGCACATCCAGCAGTAGCAATATGCAATATATCAATGGGCAGATGTCAAGAAGTTTCACCTATTCCTACACTTATGTATTAAGATCAAGAAAACCCGGAAAATTCACCATTGGTGCTGCCACAGCCAAAGTAAATGACGAAACCTACACTACTGATCCGCTGGAAATAGAAGTTGTTGGGTCATCCGGGAGTAATCAGTCATCAGCCGGCCAGGGACAGGCAAACCGTCAACAATCCACAGCTGCCAGCCGTGAGGAACTTTATACGAGGCTGCTTGTAAATAAGCGAAACGTTTATCTTGGTGAACAGATTATTGCCACAATAAAAATCTATAGCCGGGCAAATCTGGCAGGCTTTGAAAACATGGAATTTCCGAGTTACAATGGATTTTACACGCAGCAGATTGATGTTCCAAGCCAGATATCGCTGCAGCGTGAAAATGTTGATGGAAGGATTTACAACACAGGTGTGCTGAGAAAAAATATACTTTTCCCCCAACGTACGGGTAAAATTACCATTGCACCATTTGAAATAGAATGTGCCATAAGGCAGGAGGTAAATTCCGGAAGAAGTGTTTTTGATAATTTCTTTGGCCCCTCCTATCAAACGGTTACAAAAGCCATCAACAGTCTTCCTGTAACAATAAATGTTAAGCCGCTTCCCGAAAAAGGCAAGCCCGAATCATTTAATGGCGCCATAGGAGATTTTAACATGACTGCCGAAGCGGATAAAACTGAATTAAAAGCCAATGAAGCGATAACATTTAAGGTACGCATCTCCGGCACGGGCAACATTGGACTTACTGAACCTGCTGAAATTAATTTTCCACCCAATTTTGAAGTCTATGAGCCTAAAACCTCATCAAACATCAGAAATACTGAAGCAGGCAGTACTGGAAGCAAAACATTTGAATATGTTGTAATACCCCGATATAGTGGCACATATCAGGTATCACCTGTAACTTTTTCATATTTTAATCCTGCTACTGAGCGTTACCATACCATTACCTCAAAAGGGTTCAGCATTAATGTAGCACGGGGGGAAGATGATGCGGAAGGTTTGCTAAGTCCTGCCACACGAGAAGATGTGGAACAAATTGGAGAAGATATACGCTACATAAAAACAAGTGGTATAGAACTAAAAAAGCAATCGGAGTTTTTGGCAGGTTCATGGATACTTTACCTGGGGTACCTCATTGCTGCTTTACTGTTTACCATACTCGTAATTGCCCGCCGCAATTACATCAGGGAGCGGCAAAATATCGCCAGACTGAAAAATAAAAAAGCAAGTGCCTATGCCCGTAAGCGGTTGAAAAAGGCAGCCAGGCATTTGAAAGCAAACGAACGTGAACCATTCTTTGAAGAAGTTTTAAAAGCCTTGTGGGGTTATCTTAGTGATAAACTTACCATACCAGTGGCTGATCTTTCAAAAGAAACTGCTGATAATGCACTTGCAAATAAAGGTGTGAACGAGGAGACACGTAAGCAGGTTGCCTCATTAATTGACACATGTGAATTTGCCCGATATTCACCCCAACACGATACCGGTGAGATGGATAAAACTTACTCAGAGGCCACACAAACCATTGTGCAGCTTCAGCAACAGATAAAATAAATCAGGGTAGATAAAGGATAAAGCAACATAAAAATGAAAAACTTAATAAGCTGTATCATCATAATTTCGGCATCGCTCTCTTTTGTTGATGCACAGGAAGCACCTGAAAATATGCTAGACTCCGCCAATTATTATTATTCTGTGGGTGAATATCAAACCGCAATTGAAAAATATAATGCGCTGGTAGAAAGTGGCTACAAAAGTGCAGGCATTTACTATAACCTGGGAAATGCATATTACAAGGTGAACAACCTGGCAAATGCAATTGTAAACTATGAGCGTGCTGCCAAATTAGACCCTGCCGATGAGTCCATTGCCTACAACCTTCAAATGGCTCAATCGCATGTAGTGGATAAAATAGAACCACTCCCTGATTTTTTCATTTTCCGCTGGGTAAAATATCTGCGTGGCAGCCTTTCTGCAGATAGTTGGGCAATTCTCAGCCTGGGCGTTTTCATTATTTCCCTGTTGTTGTTTTTGGGTTATCTGTTTGCTACCCGTACCGGTTTACGGAAAACAGCTTTCTGGAGTGCAGTTATATTGATATTCTTTACTATTGTTTCATTTGCTTTCTCCCTGAAAAACAAAGCAGAATTTCTAGACCACAATAAAGCGATTATTTATGCCCCTTCAGTAACCGTTAAAAGCGCCCCGGATAAAAGTGGTACAGACCTTTTTATGATACATGAAGGCACCAAAGTAGAACTGGTGGATTCTGTTGGCCTATGGTTTGAAGTTAAGCTTATTGACGGTAATCAGGGCTGGATACAAAAAGACGAATTTATTCGTATATAAGGATTACTGGATGCCTTTCTGCCACCCTTCCCCAACCTAATTAAACGACTGATATTTCCTTAAATTTATATTTGGATTAACGCACATTACCGGGATCTTCTGAGGATTTGTCAGGTAGTACTGCTCTTTTACACCTATCAGATGATCCATTAATCCAATATGTTTCTTGAGCATAACAAGCATCAGATCAGCTTTTTTTTCATGGGCAAACTGCACTACTTCTTCCTGGAAAGATTTTCCATTCTTCAATGTGGCAATTTCATATTCAATTCCTTTTTTATCCAATTGCTGCTGCGTAAACATAATGTTGTTTGAAATATGCTTTTTAAAACCGGCATCTTTCACTTCCGGCCTCACCATAAATATTTTTAATTTGTAATATTTAGAAAGGAATTGTATCCATTTAATCTTCTCTTTATTCTCATAGCGAAAGTCAATAGGTGTAACCACAGTTTGCTCCAGCAATGCTTTTGAAGGTGGAGCCTGAATAACGAGGAAAGGAATTTGTGCACCAATGATAATTTTTAAAGCCCGGCTGCCCATGTATTTCTGGCTTCCTTTCGGGCCGCCAGTTTTCATTACCACCACTGACACATTCATTTCTTTTTTTGCAAGCGTCCGTAGTGTTTTAAGAATATTCCCTTTTCGGATAAGCACAGATATTTTTACACCTGTATTGCCAGCAGCATTTGCGGCAATTTTATTCAATTTTGCTTCAGTATCTTCTGATTTTTTATCTTTTTCAAGAACATGAACAATCATAATTGGCTGGTGTGATATCTTAGCCATATCAACAGCATGTTGCAGTGCAAACTCACAAAGTTCGGTGAAGTCCCATGGAACCAGAATGGTTGAATCGTTATTTTGCATTTTGCTTCGTTATTAGTAGTAAAATTCCGTCTGATTTAAAATACTTCTTTGTATACGCTAATTGCTAATATTTTGATACATAAAATGCGAATTTTAATTAACGGCGGTTGATAAAAAATCCTTTGTTATTTAAAAGCGGGAAATTAATATTGAAAAAACTGCTCAATATTTTCCATAACCAGTTAACTTAAAATCCTAAGCCATATCCTTAAGTCTAAAAAATTAAGTTAATATTGTTAAAAGCTTTTAAAATCAATTACTTTAAAAAAAGGTACATATGAATTTTCTGGATACAATCATTTTTATACCTTAGAGGATAATTGGATTATTTAGAATCAGCGAATGTTGACATTGGACATCCAGTCATTATTTCTTATTTTTTTAACATTAACCATTGTGGAAGTAATGGTTTCATGGTTAATTACCAGGCTGTTACCTTTTCCTAACCGGTGGGTTTGGTTTGTGTTTTTAGCCAATTTACTTTCCGCACCTATCCTTATGATTGTACAATTCACTTCCCCAATTTTTCTTTCTTTAAGCCTTTTACTTTTTGATACTGTAATAATCGCTTTTTTTAATCGGTCAATTTATAAAATATGGCGCATAAGTATATTTGTTTTAATTTATTCCTTTATCAGCCATGGTTTTTTAAGTCTGTTAATTCATTATTTCCCCCTTGTTTAGATTCTTAAACATTGCATTATCATGGTCCGTCCATAAAGCAGAGTGTTTGTATAGAAAGTTCGAATTCAAGGCTTGTCCCGCTAATCAGGTGTGAGCTTGCGCAGATGGAAAAACAAGAAGTTTGGCTAATGTAAATGACTGTTTTTACATCAAGCATCACGCAGAAGTCGCACTTTACAGATGGAAACAAATTAGCACGCGCTTTGCCCGATTTCAATTCCGCATTAGCTACTCATTTCTAATTTTTTGAAGTCTGTTAATAAACGATTTGTGAATTCTGAGTTCTGGATACTGACTTTTTACATTCCCACTAAATATACTGTAGTGTCAAAAAATCAATTATATTATTTATTTTAGCTTTTCATAAACCTACTTTAATGAATTCGCTGTTACTCACACTACTGGCTGTATTGGGCTACTTCATTGCCTATCGGACGTATGGCCGATATCTCGGACGTTCAATACTGGGTATATCTTCAAAAAACATTATGCCTTCAGGCGAATTTAATGATGGTGTTGATTATGTACCCACAAAAGCACATATCCTTTTTGGCCATCATTTCACTACTATTGCAGGTTTAGGTCCTATTGTAGGCCCTGCTATTGGCATTATATGGGGATGGCTCCCCGCGTTTTTATGGGTATTCCTGGGGAGCATATTTATGGGGGCTATGCATGATTTCTCAACCCTCATCATTTCTGCACGAAATAAGGGTAAATCTATGGGTGACCTTACCGGTGATCTGATTAGCCCCTCTACCCGTTTTGCATTTCAGTTTATCATGCAATTATTGCTCTTTATTGTGCTTTCTGTCTTTGCTATGATAGTGGGTGTATTGTTTAAAATGTTTCCTGAGGCGGTAAT
>JBEPYD010000346.1:0-4973 GCA_041641575.1 Bacteroidales bacterium | reverse complement strand
GAAGAGCTCCGCACCAATGTTGCCATTCTTGCTGATTTGCAAGGCCCGAAGATACGTGTGGGCGACGTTGAAAATAACAGTATTACCCTGGAAAAAGATGATGTGCTGGAAATTGTAAATACCCCCGTTACCGGAACCAAAGATAAGGTTTATCTGGCCTATGAAACTTTCCCTCAGGACGTAAGTGAAGGAGACATCATTCTGATGGACGATGGCAAACTGAAGCTTGAGGTAATTTCCACTAATAAAACAGACAGTGTAAAAGCCAGGGTTATTTATGGAGGTCCCTTATCCTCAAACAAAGGCGTCAACCTGCCGGATACTACCGTCACCCTGCCCAGCATGACTGAAAAAGATATTGAAGATGCCAAATTTGCACTTGAAAATGATGTTGATTGGATGGCACTCTCTTTTGTTCGTTCTCCTTCTGATATTATTGAACTGGATCAGCTGATAAAAAAACAGAGAAAAAATGCAGGTATAATTGCAAAAATTGAAAAACCACAGGCTCTGCGACATATCGACGAAATTATAGACCTTGTAGACGGTATCATGGTAGCCCGGGGCGATCTGGGAGTTGAAGTTCCGTATGATCAGGTGCCCATTATCCAAAAGGATTTGGTTAAAAAATGTATGAAAAAGGCCAAACCTGTCATAATCGCCACGCAAATGATGGAAAGTATGATTAATAATTTCCGTCCCACACGGGCAGAAGCGAATGATGTGGCCAATTCTGTGCTCGACGGTGCTGATGCTGTGATGCTGAGTGGCGAAACTGCTGTGGGGAAGCATCCGGTAGCTGTAATTAACAGCATGCAACGCATTATTGATTACACAGAACCCAACGGTTCTTTTTTTAATCGCGAAGATATTAAGCGAAACCTTACGGGACGCTTCCTGCCTGATTCAATATGCGCCAATGCCAATTTTATGGCCAATCAGACAGGTGCCAAAGCCATTATTATATTCACTTTTTCGGGATATACAGCCTTACGAATTGCCAGTTACAGACCAAATACAGAAATCATTGTGTTTACCCGTAACAAAATACTGTTGAACAGAATGCCATTAATCTGGGGGGTAAAAACTTTTTACATCGACGACCAAAAAAACATTGATGAAGCCATTGATCTATCCATTCGATTTCTTAAGCGCATCGGACTGCTTAAACCCGGAGATGTAACTGTGCATGTATCCTCTACACCTATTCATGCCCGTGGAAATACCAATATGTTAAAGCTTAGCTATGCCTGATGATGAGCAAACCTGTCTCGCTGGAGGAAATGCTGATATCTGTGGAAAAAGAATGGCTGCCTGTTCTCTTTGCCCATTGCAGAGACATTTTTAAAAAGGCTCCCCTGCCCTCTCATGACCAATGGCACCATATGCGCGTGTGGCAACATGCCAAACAAATACTGGCACATACCTGGGAACCAAACCACTGGATGAACACCGAGTATGCCCAGGCACTGATAATTGCAGTTTTTTTTCACGATACAGGGCTGTCAAAAACACATGATGCTTCACATGGAAAAGTCAGTCGGGAGCTGTGCAAGGTCTTTTTTAATGAAAATCAGATACCCAAACCTGAAAAATATGAAATAGCATTAGAAGCCATTGAAAAGCATGATGATAAATCATACCTTGAAGAAAAACAAGATTTCAGCATAAGAGGATCTTTCAATGCACTGGTATCTGTTGCTGATGATCTTGATGCATTTGGGGAAATGGGTGCCTTCAGATACCTGGAAATATACTTTAAACGCCAGATACCCGATAATGAAGTGATATCAGCCATTCTTCAGAATTTGAACCGCCGCTTTTTAAACTTTAAGAGGATATACAAAAGGTACCCTGTATTAATCCGGGAACAAAATGACCGCTACTTACAAACAAAAAAATGGCTGGAACAGGCTGAAAAAAATAAAGATGCTCTCAAAATCATCCATTCTTTTGCAACATTTGAAAAAATGCCGGATATTAGCAACCTTATAAATGAACTGCAAGCTGCAGGTGGTGAAACCCGCCAAATGGGAGTGCAGTTGAACCGGATTCAACAAAAGACACAATACAGCATTAGAAATGAATGGAAAACCATATAAATTAGTCAGGCATCTTTACAGTTTCCTGCTGGTTACAGCTTTTTTCAATTTCATTACAGTACATTCTCAGAATACACACCTTTATAAGAAAAATTTATCCCATACCTGGGAATCCCTGATAAGTGCTTACGAAAGTCTTGCAAATACAAGCGAGATGGCTTCATTAACCACTATAGGCAGCACAGATATCGGAAAACCCATGTATCTGTTTGTAATATCAAAAAATGGTAATTTCACTCCTGAATTAACAAGAAAAAATGGCGATGCTGTTTTCTTCATCCTTAATGGAATACATCCTGGAGAGCCTGCAGGCATAGATGCAAGTCTTCTTTTTGCTGAATCTCTGCTAAAAAAACATGAAACGGATGACTTGTTTGAAAATGTAACTGTTTGTATTGTACCTGTATATAACATTGGCGGGTATATAAACAGATCTGCTTATTACCGTCCGGGACAGATTGGACCAGAAATAAGAGGCTTTCGTGCAAATGCACGCAACATTGATCTGAACCGCGATTTTATTAAAGCTGATGCTGAAAATACAAAAACGCTTATACGCACTTTAAGATACTGGAATCCGGATTTTTTCCTCGACACCCATACCACCAATGGAAGCGAACACCAATATGTTATGACATTGATAGCTACACAGCCTCAGAAACTTGGTGGACAGGCTGGCATATATTTAGAGGAGGAAATTCTTCCATGGGTTTATCATTATATGAAGGAAACTACCTATGACATGATTCCCTATGTTAATTACATGCATCGTTCACCACGGTCAGGCATTTCTGGTTTTATGGATTATCCGCGTTACTCCAGCGGATATAATGCGCTATTTGGAACCTTTGGTTTCATTTCGGAAACACATTCTTATAAAACGTATGAGGAGAGAGTAAATGCTACTTATCACCTTGAAAAAGCGCTGCTGTCATACCTTAGAAAGCATAAAAAAGACGTTTTAAACAAACGAAATTCAGCACATGTTGAATTTCTTCCGGGAAAATATTATCCACTTGCATGGACGATAGACACCAGCCGTGTGGAAGAAATTAATTTTAAAGGTTACACCTTAAAAAAAAGGCAAAGTGCTGTTACTGGGTTAGAAACACATTATTATGATAAAAATGAGCCATGGGAAGATTCCATCTCACATTTCAAACAATTTACTGTGACAGATTCGGCAAAAATCCCCAAGATTTTCATTATTTCGCAGGCCTGGCCGGAGGTGAAAAAACGGCTTATGCTGAATGGCATCCAAACGGATATTCTGATTCAGGATACCATGCTCAATGTATACTCATTATTTGTTGAGAATTATACTACCAGCAACTATCCAAACAATGGCAGATACAAGCATTACCATACAGAAATTATTGAGAGAAAAGAAAATCTTCAGTTTTACAAAGGGGATTATTTGGTGAAAGTTAACCCTGAAAATGTCAACTTCCTTATGCAAACGCTTCAACCCCAGGCCCCGGATTCATATTTTGCATGGAACTTTTTTGATGAAATCCTCTCACAAAAGGAATATTTCTCTCCATTTACATTTGATACAATTGCCCAGCGATTATTGCAGGAGGATAAGGCTTTGAAATCAGCTTTTGAGGAGCAAAAGACTATGAATGAAGAGTTTTCAAACAAACCTTACCAGCAACTCAATTTCATTTATAAAAGGTCGCCATACGCAGAAAAATCCTACAGGAGAGTGCCGGTATTTAAAGTATATGAAGTAGAAAACTGAAATTGTATTAGTTCTAATCCAATTTTTGTGGAAAAATTGCTTATTTGCAGGCATTTAAAAAGGAAGATATATACAGTACACTGAAAAAATATTCAGCTTTTGGAAAAAATAGGCATTAATCCTATATTTAACACGCAAAACTAAACACATAAAATATGGAAAATATGAAATTCTCATTTGTTTGGGTTGGCCTTTTTATTTTAGTTGCCTCCTGCCAGTTACAACAAACTGAAAATGATCAGGCAAAAAACGTAACACACCAAAGATTTTTCTCCGATAGCAGCTTTTGGAATCAGCCTATCGGAGACAATCCGGAAATAGATCCCCGGTCTGCTGAATGGATAAAGATGCTTGAATCTGAGCCCACGGGTGAAAATTTTGGACTTACTTTTGAAAAATGGACCATCCCGGTTTATGAAGTAACAGATAGCACCCCATATGTAAATGTGAATTATCATTACCTTACAGCAGAAGAAAAAGAAACCTGGAATACGCATACCCAAAATGAACATTTCGGACATGGGCCGGAGTTTAATCCGGTACCCATTCCCACCCATGCAGTGCCCGACCCGGAAGACGATGCACATTTTGCAGTAGTTGATTGGGACAGAATGTTGGCATGGGACATGTGGGGACTTAAAAAGCTGCCCGACGGAACCTGGGAAACCAAAACAGGCATGGTTTACCGGCTGGATGGGTCTGGTGTATTCGAAGGAGAAAAGTTAGGATACAAAGATGGTGAGAGTGTGCATTTCCATGGGCCCAGCCGTGCAGCCGGTGTGCCTGTGATTGCAGGGCTCATCATGTATGATGAAGTAATGGAAGGCGAAATTCGCCATAAACTTTCCTGTGCCAGCAGGTTTTCTGGATATAAGGAGTTTACCCGTCCGGCAAGCTGGACAGATGGGTTTACTGATGGGGGAATTCCACAAGGTGCAGTAATACAGTTAGATCCTAACCTCGATTTATCAAAGTTTGATCTTACAGATGAAGAAACTGTAATTGCCCGCGCCCTTCAGGAATATGGCATGGTAGTGGTTGATGTGGCACAGGGAAATCCCATTTATGCGGAAGGCTTATGGGGACACCCGGATAAATCATGGGAAGGCAAATTAAGAAGCTGGGAT
>JBEPYD010000345.1:0-4978 GCA_041641575.1 Bacteroidales bacterium | reverse complement strand
AAATTGATGGTTTAAACGGGTATTTTAATCAAAATAAGGGATGATTTTTCAACAATTAATTAACAGACTCAGAGTAAAATAGCCCCAGGTTCTTTAACTTATTTTTAAAAAAGTAAGCAAGGGATTTATTTAGCCAGAAGTTTAAACCGGGGATAATTTTAATCTTCGGAAATAACTATTTTAATATTCTGTATATCAGTAAATTGGTTGTTTTTTACAAAGAGTAGGTAAATCCTCCCAGGACCATTAACCTCTGGGCAGGGTATTGATACCAGATATTATAACGGGTGGCCGATAAATTAGAGAAGTTTAAAAAGAATGATAAATTTTTGGTATATCGGTATTCCAAACCCAGATTAGCATCAACAAATGGATCTAAAGTTATCGTTTCACGATCAAATTCGGGTGAATTATCAAGGGCAAATCTTTTTCCAATAAAAAAGATGTCAGCATGGGCCATAATTTTATTTCGGAGGTTATAATGCACACTTATGGTGGCATCGAAATTTTGCTTATGCCAGGGCTCATCAAGATAAAATGTATTATACCGGTAAATATTTGCCTTCAGGTCTATTCTGATTTTTTCTGAGTAATCATAATTAATTTCTCCGAACAGGTTTATTTCATCAACATTATCAGTAACTGCAATAAACTGATTAGCCAGATAAGTACTGGTGTCATTCACAAAAAATACAGCATCATTGATCATGGAATAAGTAGCCTTGAAATGAAAGGATCCCTTAGTTGAAAATTTCCCTTTTAACCCCCCATAACCTATAATTTTATGATTGGAGGGCTCCGCAACTGTTCCCGGAATTATGTAGGGATTTTCCCTGTACAGGTGCAGGTAATTGTTTGCTTGTAATTTACCGTTTACGCCGAGATAGGGGATAAGTACATCTTCAATTATAGTGAACTGCAAATGCGCACGGGGATAAAACCTAATTTTAAAATCCTCGTTGAAGAATTCTGCAGTAGTATTGAACCCAAGTATGAATCGCCATTCTTTGCTGGCTTTGCTGAATATTGGTTTTGCTTCTACAAAGGTACGAAATCTTGTAGTGTCATCAATTACACCTGAGTAGGTAAAGGCTTCAGTGGTAAGGCCAAACAAAGCTCCACGACGGTAACGCTCAAGATAGGTTTTAAAGTTAATTGTATGTTCAGCGTTTTCATATAAATCCTGAAGATAATCATAACCTACATAAACCTGGTAATTCAGATGATTGCTATCTGCATGTGTGGATTCCCAGGTAAAATCAAGCCCGGGATTCAGGTACCGCTGTTTTATGTCTTCTTTTTCAAAAGGGGGTATGAGAATGGTATCAGGATTATAGCCATAAAAATACCGGGTGTTGCTGTTTAGTGATATACTGCCGTCGATTTTTGAACGTCTGTATAATTTAGTGCCGAATACGCCCACATGATTGTCAGCATATCCTGCAAAAACTTTTTCATCATTTGCTAATCTCACTTTACCATGAGATGATTTATGTGTAAGGGAAGCACCAACTACTCTGTCTTTGTCCCTAAGTGAGTTCATGTGCAATTCAAACAGGGGTGTAACATAATTTCCATAACCTAACTTAAGGTGGCTCTTATAAAGTTTGGTAATAGACTCAGAAACCATTTTGGCTGCCTTAAACGGTGTAACCTCATAATCAGTGGTTTGCTTAACGGGGGTAACTTCGTAATTGTATTGCGCGCGAAAAGTAGCCGTATCTTCTTCTTCCGGAACTAATTCTACTTTATTTGCATCAGATATTTTGGGTTCATAAGGCTTTACCACCCGCACATCCTTATCAATATCCTGGGCATAGCTCCCGAATAAAGCAACAAAAACAGGTATGATCAGGAGTATTGCTCTTTTACCCTGTCGAATTATGCGAATTGTATTGAATACTATTGATTTCACGTTGAAAAATTTAATTCGAAATTTCAATTTCTACATCATCAGGCGCAAATTCTTTTCGCAATTCAGCATCTCTGTCAAGAATTACCTGCTTTTTTTCTTTGGCAGTTGCCAGGATGCCATCTGTTGAGTCTTCGTAGTAATCAATGATACTTTGCAAAGTGTGTACGGCCTGAAAATTATCGTTTTCATCAACATAAATGTCAGATAACAAAATAAATGACCGTGCCATCCAATATTGATGAGGGGTGTTTTTATCAATAAAATCGAAAATTACTTCTTTGGCTTTTTCTTTTTCACCTCTGTTATAATTCAATGCGGCAACACGATATTTAGCTTCTGCTCCCTGGCTTGTGGATACATCGCTGGCAATTTCACTAAAAGCTTCGAGGGCAAGTACATCTCTGTCCATGGCCAGATAGGCACTTGCTGTGATGTAAGTAGCTTCTCTTTTTAATGTTGCAGGTACATTCCTGTCTTTAATTTCATTGGCTTTTTCAATGGCAGCAGTATATTCCCCCATTCGGTAATAACTGCGCATGGCTCCGGCTTTTGCATCTGTTCTGCCATCCGCTGTCTCCGAAAGATTTTCAAGTGCAAGATAGCTTTCCAGCGCCTGACTGTAATTCTCATTGTTAAAGGATATCGTTGCAAGGGCTTCATGCGCCTGGCGGGTGAAAATATTTTGCGGTTGGTTAACTATATATTTTAAGGATTCAACGGCTTCATCTTCGCGTCCGTTTCTTGTAAGGCAATCAGCAAGGTAAAAATGTGCATTAAGTGCCAGGCTTCCATCAGGAAACCTTTGGAGGTATCTGTTTAACGATTCTACGGCCTTATTACAATTCCCCGTCATATAAACATTTTCTGCGCTTGCAAAAGTAAGTGAGTCCTGTGTGGATATACTAATGTCAGTATTTATGTTCTGCTGCTGAACGTAGGCAAAATATTTATCGACATTATTGTCATCAACATAAATGTTCTTGATGCCGGTAAGTGCATCGCGTGCCTCAGGTGTTCCGGGGAATTCTTCCACGGCCTGCTTATAATATTTAAGCGCGGCCTGGTTGTTTTCTTCATTGTAATGAATGAGTCCAAGTTGCACGAGTGCAGCCCGCTTTAGGTTGGACTGCGGGTATGTGTTGAGCAATTTTTCAAAAGAACGAATAGCATTCTGATTGTTGAACATAGCTACATAAGCCCGGCCGGTTTCAAACAGTGCATCATCAGAAAATGTTGAAGCCGGATAGGCATTCAGCAGCAATTGCATGGTTTGCACCTTTTTCTCCATACGATCTACCAGGCCAAAGGAAAACCCTTTTTGGTATAATGCATAATCAGGATTTGATGCCCCCAAATTATATGCCTGTTCATATTCTTCAATGGCGGGCCAGTACGATTTTTGTGCAAATAACATGTCTCCCAGCCGGTTATATGCATCGGCCTTAAGCTTAGCAGAACCAGCCAGGGCGCTATTAATGTATTTCTTAAACCACGATGATGCTTCGGCGTAATTTTTTTGTTTGAAGTAGGTGTATCCCAGGTTGTATTGTGCTTTATTGTATTCAGGCAAACTTTTTGCACCAGATGTGTTTAAAAATGAAAGATAAGCACTGCCGGCTCTCTGAAAATCGTCTGTTTTGTAATATGATTCCGCTTTCCAGAAGAGCGCCTGGGATTTTATACGAGAATTATAATTGCCTAGCTCTATGGCTTTGTTGAAGCGTTCAACAGCCTGGTTGTAATTTCCGTTTTTAAACAACTCAACACCCCTGTAATAGGCAATGCGCTGGTGCGCTTCTTTTATTTGATTGTTCGGATTTTTTATTTTTTCTATTGATTTCAGCGCCGCATTGTAGTTTTTGGTATTCATATACCCGATTACCATGTAGTTGTATACTTCATCCACACGTTCTGAATTCGGATAGCGTTCAAGATATTCGTTCAGGGCTTTGATACCTTCGTTGAAGGGGTCGTATGCCAGTTCAAACGTTAGTAGCGCATAATTGTAAAGCGCATTTTCCTTTATTTCCTCATCATAATCGAGGTTAGATGCAGAAGAAAAAGCAATACGGGCACGGTTTTTATCCCCGGTTTTCAAGTAGCAATCGCCAAGGTGGTAAAGGGCATTTTGTGCCAGACGGTCGTCGCCATTTGACGCTTTTTCCAGATAGGGGATAGCCTGTTGGTAATCACCAAGTTGATAATAGGTGTACCCCATGATGTAATGATCTGCGGGAGCCGGATAGCGCGTGTTTTCCATGAATATTTCCAGGTATTCTTTGGCTTTCTCAAAATTGTTCAACCGAAAGTAAGAATCACCAATAATCCGGTAGAGTTCATTTTTTCTGCTCTCATTTACATCATCAATGAGTTCGGGAGCGTAATCAATTACTTTCTGATATTGCCCCTGCAGATAATAAATCTGGCTGATGTAATATGGGGTAAGGGGGGCAAAAGTTTCATCATCGGTAAGCCTTAGAAAACCTTCAAGGGCTTTGGCATATTCCCTGTTTTCATATGCAATATGAGAGTAGTAATATAATGCCGGTGCGGCATATTTACTGTTGGTATCTTTTACTTCTGCAAAATTTTTACTCGCGGTTTCAAATTGCTCTTCTTCAAAAGCAGCATAGCCGTATTTAAAGTAGTATTCATCTTTTTCTTCTCCCAGATCAAATGCTTTTACTTTTTCAAACCATTCAAGGGCATCATCATAATTTTTATTGTTATAATAATACAGGCCCATTTGATATTTTGCCTGGTTTTGTTTAGTACTGGTAGGATATTTGGCTAAAAAATTGAAAAGCAGATACTCAGCATCCCTGTTGCGCAATTCCATAGCTGAACGTGCCAGGTAATAAGCTGCATTGGCTTTGTTTTCATGGGGTTTATTACCGTAATCTTCAAGAGCCTTTTCAAAATATTCGCGGGCCACCCCATATTTCTGCTTCAGAAAAAGTTCGTACCCTTTTTGATAGTTTCCTTCCCAGGAATCATTCGACAAAGTTTTCTGTGCATGTAATAATGGGGGATTAAAAAGCAGGAAACCCACTGCAAATATTA
>JBEPYD010000344.1:0-4979 GCA_041641575.1 Bacteroidales bacterium | reverse complement strand
TTTCTCATGCACCTTTATAAGTAAACCAATGAGCGAAAAGATAGTTTGAAAATCATTCAGGAAAGAAGCCCCGCTAACCTACTCTTTTTTCTTCAAGTCTAAAATGCGGTTTTGAAGATATGTGAGCTTTTCCTGCTGCTCAAAAGAGAATGTATTGCTTTCTGCTATCAAATGCTTTAGTAATATCTCTGCCTTCACATAGTATTTACAGCTTTTTGCATGATTCCCTTCAGCATGGCTCAGTTCTGCCTGTGCATAAAAAAGCTCAGCCAGCACTTCAAGGTGTCCATGGGTGTAGTTATGCTGCTGCATCAACTCATGTGTAAGTTCTTCGGCAGGAATGCTATTGAAAAATGCAGCATCTTCCCTTAACACATCATGGTAAGCCTGATCTATGGCTTCGGCAGCACCTTTAAAATCTCCTTTTTGAATACGTCCAAGTATGCCGGCAATTAACTGGCCTATCATTTCTATCATACGCATGATAAAATCTCTTTGGTACATAGCGCAGGTTTTCATTTAATGACTTTATAAAGATAATGATTTACCGCTTAGGAATATGCCTTGCCATGTAATTAGATACCGAATTATTCCACCTGTCGAGGTTTTGACTGCGCACTGTGTTTAATCTTTTATTTGTATTATTGAAATTATTTATGCCTTTTTTATAGGATTCAACTGCTTTGTTGTACCTTTCTATCTCTTCCTGTGTAACCAGCATTCTGTCTTTGGATTCTAACAACTGAACCATTTTATTATATTCCTCTGATAATAAAAGAAAATCTGTAATCACCGGTATTTTATCTTCAGCCTCATCTATATAAAAATCAAGCATCCGGTTGCATGCAACACTAACAGAGCGATCTCCTTTAAAATGTCCTACCCCATCAAGTTTAACAATACCTTCATTGGAGATGCTCAATAAAGCATTTCTATTTTGCTCAATGGCTCCAATATCGTTCCTGTCAAGCGCATCTATCAAGTAAACTTCCTGTTTATAAGCCTTAAAAAATATAAGATAAACCTGGTTGTAATATTTCAAAGCCTCTGAAGATTGTTTAAGTTTCATACTTATCTTATCCCTGTTTTCCACCAGTGTAACACCATATTTTGATGCAAATGCTTCATACTGCACATCCAAGCTTTCTGAGGCTTTTTCCAGCTTTTCATTTGCCAATTCCTGGGCCAGAAGATAGGCTTCCATTGCATCGTAGGATTCTTCTGCAACAGCTTCCATATCAATAATCTCAGAGAAATCATCATTTAGTACATTATAATTTAATGAAAGAAAAGCCACCACTGAATCCCGCAGGCTGTAATCACCTTCAAATGATTTCATTTTTTTAACCGTATTTTTTGCTTTCTTCAGTGTTTTAAGCAAATCTGTACGCTTTCTTTCAACTTTACGTGCACTCCTGCTATGCGCCATTGTACTTGTATAGTCCCAGGTTTCCTTTCTTATATCTTCGTATTCCTCACTAATTGTTTCTAAATAAAGAACAGCTTCGGATACCCTTTGACCATGAAGCTTTGAACCAATAAGTACCAATATAAATATAAGTGTTGTAAGGGTGATTTTTTTATTCATATCATTCGTTTTTTATGTTCTTATAATCTATTAATATCTGGTAAGTTTCTTCTACCACCGGATCACTTTTTAATTGTTGCATATTGCTATCATACATATTTGCATAGTATTCATATAAATCATACATTTCCTTGTCAGTTGACAGCAGTTCAATATCAAATCTTTCTGTTTTCTCCACTTCCAATAAATTTTGCAGATCGTTTACCTGGTATATTTTACGATGTAGATTAGCAAACAAATCGATATGAAGAGGAATAAATTCCAGCGCATTTATTCCGGACAGGCGCATGCTATCCATCTCATGTAAAATGGAAAACTTTTGATTTAAATTCTCTCTTTTTTGGGACAAAAGTCTCAATTCATCGCAAGGTAAATCATCTAAGGGTTTGTAAAATAAATCTTTATTTAGCTCATCAACCTTTATACTTGCATCAAAACTTTTCCTTTTGTTTCCCGGCAATTGGATATCTGGCATAACACCAGTTTTATCAAATGTATAACCTGTTGTTCTATAATATTTCGCAGTCGTAAATTTTGCTTTATAATTATCTTCGAGAGAAAAGATTTGCTGTCCCACCCCCTTCCCAAAAGTTTGCTCGCCTACAATGAGAGCACGATTGTAGTCTTGTAAAACCGCTGCAAGCATTTCGGATGCTGAAGCACTGGTATTATTTACAATTAATGCAAGAGGCCCATTGTACATGGTGCCACGGTTAAAATCTTTGAATAATGTAATTTTTTGATCTTTGTGGCTGGCTGCCGATAATAAACCAAAATCAATAAATATTCCTGCCAGTTCAATAGCCTCTTTTATAGAACCACCACCATTATTCCTTATATCTAAAATCAACCCTTCTATTTGCTCTTTTTTCAAATAATATATGGCTTTCGCTACATCCTGCGCACATCCAAAGTACGATGTTTCGTTCCATGCTGTATAAAAAGAGGGCAGCATCATATATCCAATTTTTGTTTCACCATTCAATATATATGCCTGTACAGAATTTTCATAATTCTCAGTTTCCTCTTTGTAAAGATCAACTTCTACAATTTCATTATTGGTTTTTAAAAGTCTTATTGTAAGATTATTGATTTCATTATCAGAAAGAAGATGATAAACCTCATTTATATTCGAAACACCCTCAATAATAAGCTTTTCTCCACCTGATTCTATGCTTAGAACTTCATCACCTTCATTTACCCTGCCGGTTTTCCAGGCAAAGCTGCCTGGTGCAATTCCGGAAATGATTATTTTACCCTGGTGTGTCAATTCAAGTTGGATACCAAAAACTTCGGAATTTGATGAAAGACTGGCTTTAAACTGATCAAAATGCTGATCTGAAAATACGTGTGCATAGGGATCAATCTGATGTAAGAAACTATTGATAAATACTTCATACACCAATTGACTACGATAATCTGCATTTAATAAATTTTGCTGAAGCGCATGAATGGTTTTCTCAATATGTTTAACTTTTAATGAGTCTAAAAGTTGTTCACTGTCTTTGGTGAACAGGATGACAGTGTCATACCTGAAGTAATTACCAACTGTCATCAACTTAAGATAATTTTTTACCCGTTGCTTTTTATTTGTTTTATAATATTTAAGCAGATGCTGATCGGGAGTAAAAATCGTGTCATAAGCATAATAATCCAATTTCGTGTGCAAGAGTTCATTAAGAAGCGCGATGGTTTCTTCCGTGTTCTTAATCAGAAGCCCAATAGCCTTATCTTTTAAACTGCAATAAGCCGTTTTAATATCCTTTTTAACAGTTCTGTCAACTTCATAAAAAAAAGTGGAATCATGAGCATTATACAATATGTGGTAAGGATCAGCAAATGATAAAAACCTGCCTTGAAACTGAGTGATATCAAAATGATCTGCCGATATTGAGTTCAGGGCATTGGCATTGTATACTTCAATACTGTTTGTAAATAGCCTACAATATTTATCACTTCCCTGGGCATTTACTAATGAAAACTGCAATAATAAGAAATACAAGAATATGATCGTCATTAATAAATGTAGGTGAATCTTATTGGGCATTTCTTTATACACTAAATATTATTCTTAAGTTGAATATAAATACTCGAGTAAAGATTTTGTTAAGATTTGAAAAATACAAAATTTTATTCAGCTGAAAGATCTCAACCCCTAATTTATCATAATTCTTAATAGTTATGTATGTTAAGATTATGAAATAAATTATTGTTTTTTAGCCAAAATCAAGTGTGTCGGATATTAAGATAGGTAGATTGAGCGGAGATTGGAGTTTTTAAAGTACAACTTATAATCAAATAAAGTAAAGTTCACTTTATTATTATACTTAAGTTCAAGTCCGCACAAACCTTTATGTAATGATTTTATGTAATTAGGTCCCGGATGAATCCATGAACCCGTTTTAACCCTACTTTCTTAAAAATGATTTTTCATAGCCAATTATTGCAAGCTTTCTATCTTCTCCCCATTTATATCCGCCAAGACCTCCTAACCTTTGAATTACCCTGTGGCAAGGAATCAATAAGGCAATATTGTTTTTCCCTATCGCACTTCCAACGGCTCTGCTTGCTTTCGGTTTGTTGATTAGCTCAGCTATAGAAGAATAAGAAGTAAGATATCCATAGGGAATTTTAACTAAAGCTTCCCACACTTTTATCTGAAATTCTGTTCCATATAATAGGGTTTTTAATGGTTTTTCTGTGTTTCCAAAGCAGCTCTCAATCAGTGGTTTTGTTGCATGCTGATTTTCGATAATATCTGCATTTTTCCATTTTTCCTTAAATTGGTTAACTGTTCTATCAGGAAGTTCATCAATAAATTCTAACGCGCATATTCCTCTTTTTGTATTTGCTATGAAACATTGTCCGAAAGGTGTATGATGAATGCCATACTGAATAATAATTCCTTTCCCTTTTGTTTTATACTCATGAGGGGTTACAGATTCAACTTTAACAAAAAGATCATATACACGGGATTGTGACGATAGACCAGCAGTTTCGGCCAATTCGATTAAATTATTCGCGTTTACTAAATTTTGTTTAAGAGAATTCAGGGTAATAAACATCAAAAATCTCTTAGGAGAAATACCTGCCCATTCTTTAAACATCCGCTGAAAATGGAACTCACTTAGTTTGACATGGTCTGCAATATCTTTAATGTTAGGCTGTTTATTGTAATTTAAAGCAATAAACTCCATCGAAGATTTTATCCTGTTATAGTTAATTACCTCTTTCATATCATAAAACTAGCATAATATGAATTTGTATACAACCCGAATCCTGCGTTTTGGTATAACGTCTAATTCCGGTTTGATTAGAAAAGGTTAGGCCGACTATGAAAAAAACACAATTTAGCGGGGATTTCAAGTGCATTACCCCAAGAAGGCAGCAG
>JBEPYD010000343.1:0-4981 GCA_041641575.1 Bacteroidales bacterium | reverse complement strand
CATTAGGGTTTATTGTTCCAAATCCGCCAAGCCTTGCTCCACTTGGAGCTGCTCCACCGACATCATTGCTCGATTCGCTTAGGGGAAAACCATCTACAACTATTAAAGGGTTGTTGTCTGAATTTATCGATGTAATTCCACGCATTTTGATCTTCATTTCACTACCGGGTTCTCCACCGGAGCTTGCCACATATACACCTGCAACATTTCCCTGAATGCCTTGCTCAAATGAAGTTAGAGGTCTTTTTTCTAACGCTTCAGCACTTAAGGAACTAACAGAGCCCGTTAAGTCTTTTTTACGTGTTGTTCCATAACCAATCACAACTACCTCTTCCAACCCTGTGATATCTTCAACAAGCGTTACGTCTATCTCTGATTGGGTATCCACTTCAACCAGCTCCGCCAGGTATCCAATATAAGAGAAGCTTAATATTGCATTCTCAGGTACACTTATTTGATATTTTCCATTAATATCCGTAATGGTTCCGATTGTTGTAGTCTTTACAGAAACTGTAACACCTATTAAAGGATCTCCATAGCTGTCTGTAACCGTTCCGGATATCTGCCTTTGCGCAAATACCATTGTGGCGGTAGAAGTAAGGATCAGCAAAAGTAAAATTTTCTGTTTCATAAGTTTGTTAGCTTTATTTTTAAAAGTAATTAACTTCTATAGTTATTTACTACAAATATATATATAGAACTTTCCTTGCCTTTGACAGAATTGTAACCAGGATTAGCAATTATGTAACTTTCTAAATTACATGTTACAATACAACAATACACCGATACAATGCTGATATAAGTTAATTTATTGATCGTTTACATTTGTCTGAGATTTAATAACAAATAATAAATTATTTTAATATCGAACGATGAAGCATATTCTATATTTACTTATAACAATTTCTTTTTTGGGGTGCAGTTCAAATGATAGGATTAAAGAAATTTTGGTGTCTCATAACAGTAAAATAAAGGATTATACCCCAGTTATTAAAAAAATTACAGATACTAATAAAAATGGAAATATAAAACTTTTATTTGAATCAGGAACTTATAATTTTTTTCCTGAAAAAGCTTTTGAAAAATATACAAAAGTATCGAATAATGATAATGGAGACAAAAAGATCGTTTTTGCATTTATAAATCAGGATAATATTACAATTGAAGGTTGTAAAACTAATTTTATATTTCATGGCAATTTAGTGCCATTTGTATTTGAGAATTCAAAAAACATTGAAGTAAAAAGTATTAACATTAATTATGATAAACCATTTACTTTTGAAGGACTGGTTGTAAACAATAATGAAGATGAAAGATGGTTCGACCTTCTTATATCCAAAGAAAATGATTACCTGATTGACAGCAGCAAATTATACTTTACAGGTTATGACTGGAAACTAGGTTTAGGTGAAAATATAGTTTTTAATCCTGATACTAGAAGACCCTACTATTACACTGCTAAATATGAACATCAATACCATGCCGGATCATTAACAGCAAAAGAGATTGAACCTGGTACGGTTCGTTTTTTTGGAACAAATGCACAAAATGTACCTCCGGTAGGATCTATATGGGTAGATAAAGGGCCTCACGGGCAAAACAGATTAATCCCTGGATTTAGGCTATACAACAGTGATGATATAATAATACGTGATGTAAATGTGTATTCAGCCGGTGCAATGGCATTAATTGGAGAAAAATGTAAAAATGTTACGTTAGACAATTTTAATGTTCTTTTAAAAGAGGGCTCATCAAGAATGATTAGTGCCTCAGCTGATGCAACTCATTTTATAAATTGTAAAGGTGAAATAAGACTTGAGAACTGTACCTTCCGGAATATGCTGGATGATGCTACAAATATTCACGGCACATATATGATTGTAACTGAATTAACAAACTATAATACTATTAAACTAAAATTTGGCCACTATCAGCAAGAAGGATTCGATTTTGCAAATCCTGGAGATTCAGTAAGGTTTATCGATAGAAATACCCTTTTGCCAATATTTATTACCACAGTAACAGATATAAAACACCACTCTGAAAACGAATATGAATTATCAGTTTCTGATACCATTACAAATAATATAAGCTTAAATTCTGCTGTTGAAAATATATCATGGATGCCATCTTTTGTAATGAAGAATTGTTCGGTTGAACAAAACAGGGCAAGAAGTATATTAATTTCTACATCAAAAGATGTAACTGTCGAGAACAACTATTTCTCTTCGATGATGGCAGGAGTCAGAATCTGCGGTGATGCAAACTATTGGTTTGAATCCGGACCTGTGTCAAATGTGATTATTCGTGGAAATACATTTGAAGATTTAGGGATTGGCGGACATAATCCACAGGCTATTCTGCAGATTGATCCTGTAATTAAGAAAGAATACAGAAAAGAAGGGTATTATCATAATAATATATTATTCGAAAATAACACGATTAAGACATTTGATCCCCATATCATATATGCTTTAAGTGTAGACGGTTTAACCATTAGGAATAACAAAATAGTTCAAACAAATCTATATAAAGAGATTTTCGATGATTTAAGTCAATTTGATATTCAAAACAGCAAAGATGTTGTAATAGAAGATAACCTTTATATGGGTACAAGGAATGCAAAAATTAGCATACATAATGTAGAAAACTTAAAAATGAATGATCAAAAAGGATTTGACTTAAAAACAGTTGATTCTCCAAATAAATATTTCTATGAAAATTAACTTTAATTAATTTATAATCAATTTATGTTTAACTTAAAATTAAAACTATGAAAACAATGAGAACTCTAACATTATTAATTTTTACATTAATCGCATTTAACATAAATGCCCAATTTGTTGACATTGATGGAAAAGATCCAGTATTCCATATTAAATTTGATTCACTAACTGCAGACAATACACATTTTTTCAATGCAGGCACTGACTATGACAATTTCACAAAAGCAGATGGTACTGAAGTGAATGATACAGTTGAAGCCCACTCCTGGGGTGGCGGACTATGGAGTGGATTTGATTTCCAGGAACAAGCAGTGTATAATGGAGAAAGAATATTACCATCAATGTTCTGGAATAGCTATCTTTCATACCCTCAACGGCCACAAGGCGTAGCTGCTTATTCAAACAACGGCAATGGTGGTTATATGGGACCCTTCAATGGTGAAGCTATGACAATTGCTTTTTATGTGAATGTTTCAGATTCAGCCAGAGCAGACACTGCTAATGGTGCCTGGGATACACCCTACTTTTATGGAACTGGGAACTGGCAGGTAGCTGGTGAAAGAATTTATATGAAGTTTGATCCAAGCACAATGAAAATATGGATTGATTTTGCACAGGGTAACTGGACATCTTACGGGGAAGATCTATTGACTGTCGATGAATGGACGCATATAGCCCTTACCATTCCTGCAGGTGGATCGCGTTCAGATATGAAATTTTATAAAAACGGTGTAGAAGTATTTGCCGATGAAGAGGCAGGAGATATGTCAGTAATTAATCTTATGCCCGAAGATGTAGGTTGGGATGGTATACGGATTGGTGCTTTAACTAATTTATGGATGGCCGATTACAGAATTTATGATGAGGTGCTTTCACCAAATGAAGTTGCTCAATTTGTTGCAGAACCCACTGGATTGTCTAATATGCAATTCAACGATAACATGAGCGCATATCCAATGCCAAACAACGGTGTATTTACAGTTGAATTTAATGATAATTTGAAAAGGAATATCAATATTGTTAATATGGTTGGACAAACAGTGTATTCGCAAAAAGTTCAGTCTAAAAGTTTAATTAATGTAAGTCATCTTCCTTCCGGAACGTATTTTATATCTTCTGAAAGTGGAAATAATTCAGTAAGTGTTAGAAAGCTTATTATCGAATAAAATTGCCTAGGTTAATTTTAGTTTATAAGTAGTTAAATAGGGCTGTTTTATTTTAATAAAACAGCCCTTTTTAAAAAAAAATTGAACCAAATATGATTTGATCTGTGTAAAAAGCATAAATACATGATTCATCTAAAAACCAAATTTTTGATCATCATCATTATTCCAACATTTTTGTTTGGCCAATCGGTAAAAAAAGATACATTCAAACTTTTTTTCCTTGGAGGTCAGTCCAACATGGAGGGACATGGTTTAAGCGCTGAACTATCGGATTCTCTTGTTTTAGAAAATGCCAATTTATGGATTTATCATGGAAATCCAGCCCCGGATGAAGATAAAACGGGTGGCATTGGAAAATGGGAGGTACTTAAACCCGGAAATGGCGCAGGATTTAAATCTGATGGTAAAAATAATATACTCGCGAACAAGTTTGGTCCAGAACTTTCTTTTGCAAAAAAGCTACAAGAATTATATCCTGACGATAAAATCGCTTTGATCAAATACGCCAGAGGAGGATCTTCTATTGATACTGCTGCAGCTCGTAATTATGGTTCCTGGGGAATTGATTACAATAACTTGAGCGGTATGAATCAATTTGATCATTTTTTAACTACGGTTCGGGAAGCCCTAAAGTCGAGCGATATAAACTGCGATGGAATAGAAGATGTTTTGATACCTCAAGGTATAATATGGATGCAAGGTGAGAGTGATGCTTTAAATGAGGATATTGCACTCCGGTATTACGACAACCTAAAACGTTTAATGGATTTGATAAGAGTATCTCTACGTGATGATGATTTGCCAGTTGTTATTGGTAAAATATCAGATTCGGGTAAGGATAATAATGGAAAAACCTGGGAATATGGTGAACTAGTGCAATATGCACAAGAAAAATATGCCAAAACAGATAAGAATGCTGCAATTGTGAGAGATACCAAAGACTATAAATACTCTGATCCCTGGCATTATGATAGTGCCGGATATATAGATTTGGGTGTAAAATTTGCTGAGGCAGTTTATCGATTGAATCATTGATAAAATAAGAATGAGAAAATTTCTACTTCTGATGTTCTTCTGCTGTTAGATCGG
>JBEPYD010000342.1:0-4983 GCA_041641575.1 Bacteroidales bacterium | reverse complement strand
AATGGTGAAAAAAATCACTGAAGCGGGAGGAACTGTAATTACAAGGAAAGAAGTAACCGAATTAGGAGTCAGCCATGGACGCATTAACAGTGTAACCACCATTGATGAACAACAATATACTGCTGATTACATCATCTGCGCCACCCATCCGGCAGTAATGCTGTCACTACTGCCTGAAGACAGCATACGAAAAGCTTTCCGGAACAGGATAAAAGGGCTTACCAATACCATTAGCTATTTTGGCCTTTATCTTTCCCTGAAAAAAAATAAAATCCCCTATATGAATTATAATTCATATTATTATGAAGATAAACATGATGTATGGATCAACAGGGGAATCGATCTGGATAAATCATTGGGCAAATTTGCATTTTTTCCTGCTGCTGACGAGCATGGACAGAAATTCATACATTCGGCAACCGTAATTAATCTTATGGAATTTAAAATATTTGAGAAATGGGAAAAAACGCAAATCGGTAAGCGTGGAGCAGATTATGAAGAGTTGAAGGAGCAGATTGCTTCTTCACTTATTGAAAAATTAAACAAACAAATACCCGGTGTGGCAGATGAGATTGAAAGCTATTATACCTCATCTCCCCTTAGCCTGCGCGATTACACATCCTCAGCAGAAGGCTCCATTTATGGAATTGAAAGAGACTTTAATGCCCCTTTGGAGAGCTATCTTTTTCCGAAAACAAGTATTTCTAACTTATTTTACACCGGCCAGAATTTAAAAATGCATGGATTTCTCGGAGTTTGCATGGGTGCGTTGCTCACCTGCGGAGAATTTATTAATTTAAGCGATTTGTTAAAAGAAATTCGCAGCAATAATAATTAGATATGCGTTTAGCTTTCCGGATATTAAAGTGGTTCATGTATATTGCAGGCGTAGTTCTGCTATTTTTATTGGGTGCATATCTTTTTATGGTTTTCAGCATAAACATTCCCAAACCTGAGATTGAAAATAAGGAATTGCTGAGTATTCAGATAGATACCCTTCAACCTCAGGTTTACCAACACAAACGCAATTGGCTTAAAAAAAACGAGTATGGCCTTTGGGAGATGTATATTGAGGGAAATGCTGAGGAAAGAGGAATAATTGCAGGAAAATTATCGGCCTCACTTATTCAGTACCAGGAAGAAGTTTTTGTAAATGAGATAAGGAAATACATACCTTCTGACTTTTATTTGGGCATTATGCGCACCCTGGTGGGATTTTTTAACCGCCATACTTACAAATATATTCCTGAAGAATATCTTGTTGAAATATATGGCATTTCATTGTCAGCCTCAGATGCTTACAATGCATTTGGCGATCCGTACCTTCGTATTCTGAATTATCATGCTGCGCACGACATAGGCCATGCCTTGCAAAACTATGCCCTGGTGGGATGTTCTTCTTTTGCCCTTTGGGATGAAAAAACTTCAGACAGTTCCCTTATTGCAGGGCGTAATTTCGATTTTTATTTTGGCGATGCATTTGCGCAGGAAAAAATCATACAATTTGTTAATCCGGCCCGGGGAATTCCCTTTGCTTTTATCACCTGGGGAGGAATGACCGGGGCTGTTTCCGGAATAAACAGGGATGGCCTTGCAGTTACCATAAATGCGGCTAAAGGTGGAATACCCAGGAAAGCGGCCACTCCTGTTAGCCTGGTTGCCCGGGAAATACTACAGTATGCCAGAACCATTGATGAGGCCTATGAAATTGCCGGAAAACGGCAGATGTTTGTAGCCGAATCATTCCTGGTTTCTTCAGCATTAGATGGCCGCGCCATTATAATTGAAAAAACCCCAACTGCGATTGACAGCTTTTCTACCCTAAAAGACAGAATTATTTGCGCCAATCATTTTCAAAGTAAAACCTTTGCAGCTACAGAGGAAAATGAAACCAACCGCACCGATAATGCAACCGGATACCGGTTTCAGCGAATGGAAGAACTTGTGGCCCCCCTCAAAAGGGCAACCCCGGAATCAGTGGCCAATATTTTACGCGATACGAGAGGAATTGACGGGGAAGATATTGGTTTTGGGAATGAAAAAACCATAAATCAGCTTATTGCCCACCATTCAATAATTTTCAATGCCCACAAAAAACAGATGTGGGTTTCCACCCCACCTGATTTATTTCAGGAATACATAGGCTATGATTTAAAACAATTTTTTGATTCGCTTTACAAAGAGCCTTTGGCAGTGCATTATGACTCAACGCTAACAATCCCTGCTGATACCATACACCAGGATAATCTTTACAACCGCATAAAAGACTACAATTTGCTTAAAGCACAGATTATTACTTTTACTCAGGAAGACAAATCACTTGCATCATCAAAAATAGAAGATTTTATAAATTTAAACCCAAACTATTATAAAAGCTGGGAGATAGCCGGAGATTATTATCTCTCTCAAAATGATACAGATAAAGCAATAAAGATGTATAAAAAAGCATTGACAAAAGAAATTAACGCCAATGCCAACCGGCTTTTAATCAATGAAAAAATAGAAAATTTAAAACAATAATTGTGAGTAGTTTTAAATACATGGAGATTCCGGCGATAGAAACAAAATCACTGGCTGAAATAAAAGCTTACCAGGAAAAAAAACTTCCTGAAACTTTAGGATACCTGGCGGAACATTCAAATTTTTATAAGCGCTTCTTCAAAAACCACCAGATAGATATAGCATCGGTAAAAAAACTGGAGGACCTGGAAAAAATCCCTCCTACTTCCAAAATGGATTTGCAGAAATATAATTTCGACTTTCTATGTACCCCAAAAGAAAAAATAATTGATTACATCACCACTTCCGGGACAGCCGGTGAGCCGGTAACTTTTGCCGTAACAGACAATGACCTGGAGCGGCTGGCATATAATGAGGCCATTTCATTTGCATGTGCCGGCGGAACATCAAACGATATTTACCAGCTCATGGTTACTCTGGACAGGAGGTTTATGGCCGGAATGGCATATTTTCTCGGAGCCCGTAAAATGGGAGCCGGCATTGTGCGCACCGGACCTGGCAATCCCGAACTTCAATTTGATACTATACAGCGAATAAAGCCCTCGGTTCTGGTAACTGTTCCTTCCTTTCTGCTCAAATTAATTGAATTTGCTGAGGAAAAAGGCATCAATTACCGAAATACATCGGTTCAATCAGCTATTTGCATTGGTGAACCTTTGAGAAATGCTGCCTTTGAATTAAATAAGATAGGTCAGCAAATAAAGGAGAAATGGGATTTGAAACTCTACTCTACGTATGCGTCAACAGAAATGGGCGCTGCTTTTACGGAATGTCGGCACAACCAGGGCGGGCATCATCATCCGGAATTGCTCATCACAGAGTTTCTCGATGATAACAATAAACCTGTAAAAGAAGGAGAGCTGGGAGAAGTAACCATTACTTCACTTGGTGTTGAAGCCATGCCCCTGCTGCGTTTCAAAACCGGCGACTTATGCTACCATTATTCCTCCCCGTGCGAGTGTGGTCGCAATACTCTTAGAATGAGCCCTGTGATAGGAAGAAAAAATCAAATGATTAAGTATAAAGGAACCACGCTTTATCCTCCGGCTCTTTACGATATATTAAATGAAATAAAATACGTGGAAAATTATGTTGTGGAGGTATCAACAAATAGTTTTGAAACAGATGAAATTCATATTCTCATTGGCACCGAACACAATTCTCAGGAATTTATCAAATCTATAAAGGACCATTTTCGGGCAAGACTCAGGGTTGCACCCGCCATTACCATTTGTCATCCTAAAGAAATTCAGAAAAAACAGTTTCCTGAAATGAGCCGTAAGCCGGTTACATTTGTTGATTATAGAAAGAGAGCAAATAAAACGAATATGAATAAATAAAGCGTTATGCAAAAAGAAATACTCCAGTTTGATGAAGTAAGGCCATATTATGACTCAGAAGTACAACCGGCCATTCAAAAATTAATAGCACACCCACTGTTTGAACAGGTAAGCCGGTTCATAAATCCACACGCTTCAGTGGAAGACATAAAGAAATCATTTGGAAACATTAATACAGTGTTTGATTTTCAAAAAAACTTCTCTTACCAGGGAGTTACCAAAATAATGAAGGATTCTACAAGCGGAATTACTGTAGACGGCATAGAAAATATTGAGAAAGACAAGGCGTATCTCATTATTTCAAACCATCGGGATATTGTACTTGATTCAGCCTTTTTAGAATATCTGCTTTTTAAAAACGGACATAATACTACCCAAATTACCATTGGAGATAATTTATTAATCAACGATTTTATAACTACTCTTGGAAAACTGAATAAGATTTTCACCCTCAAACGTGGAGGTGGAAAAATTGAGGTGTATAAAAATGCCATGCTTCATAGCGCTTATATTCGTAAAACCATTTGTAAGGATAACCAATCCATCTGGATCGCCCAGCGTGAAGGAAGAACTAAAAACGGATCTGACATCACACAGGAGTCTCTGATAAAAATGCTCACAGCGGGAGAAAAGGCACCCGGAGTTGCACTAAAATGCCTGAACATTATTCCACTGGCCATTTCATACGAATATGAACCTTGTGATGACAGGAAAACCCGTGAAGTCTACATATCAAGAAGTGACACTTACGTAAAAGAATCAAATGAAGACCTAAGCAGTATCCTGGCCGGAGTATCTGAGCAAAAAGGCCACGTACACTTCTCTTTTGGCAAACCTATTACCAATTTTATAAACTCATTACCTGAAGACACACGTACTGACCTTCATCGTATGGCGGCAGCGGTTTCAAAACACATTGATCATCAAATCCACAAAGGTTTCAAACTTTGGCCAAACAACTACATTGCTGCTGATCTAATGGTTGGAATGGCCGCCTTTAATGATAAATATACCGCTGAACAGAAAGAAAACTTCATTATCTACAAAAAAAACCAACTTGAGAAGCTTGAAGGAGACAAAGAAGTTCTCGAAGATATCTTTCTGAAAATATACGCAAACCCTG
>JBEPYD010000341.1:0-4985 GCA_041641575.1 Bacteroidales bacterium | reverse complement strand
CCCTGCCACAGGCATTGCTACTTTATTCCCTATGCGTTTACCGAGCCATTGAAAAATGGCAGGTACAGCAAGCCCTATCCACATGGCAAATGCATAAAAGGATCCCACATAAACATAATCCCGTTCGCGCGGTGTAATGGGAACTTCATTCAGGTATATTACAATTGCAAGTCCGGTGAAAAAATACAGCAGCATTACTACCCAAAAGCCATCGCGATGTCGTCTGTACTGAAACAACAGACCAATAAAACCGAGGATCAGCGGAAGCATAAAATACTTGTTATTGGCTTTGTTTTGTTGGTATGAATCAGGTAACTTATCCTGCGGGCCCAACCGTGCATTGTCTAAAAAAGGTATGCCGGTGATCCAGTTTCCGTGCAGTATTCCTCCAAATCCCTGGATGTCGTTTTGCCGTCCGGAAAAATTCCACAGGAAGTACCGGACATACATGTGACCAACCTGGTAGCGAAAGAAAAAGCGCAGATTCTCAGCAAAAGTGGGCTTCATAATATTTGTAGTCTCTCCACCACGATTCACCCTGATCGGTGTTCCTTCAACCTTTCCCCATCTTTTGTAGGCTTCCACATGCCTGCCTTCGCTGCTTGACATGCGGGGGAAAAATGTTTTGAAGCGGGAATCATATTCATATTCGGGATTCATGGCTATTTTTTCATACTTTCCTTTGTATGGAACATAAGAAAAACGCTCTTCTGAGCCGGTAACCGGAGCATTATAATAGGCCCCCACCACCAGTGGCCGGCTGCCATATTGTTCCCTGTTAAGGTAGTGCAACAGACTGAAGGGATTGTCGGGGTTGCTCATGTCAATGGCCGGATTGGCGATGGAGCGGACAACAATTGAGCTGTAGCAACTGTAACCAAGGGTGAGCATACCCACGCTTAAAAGGGAAATGTATAAAATATGTTTTTTCTTTTTATAGCTGTAGATAATGGCGTATATAAGCGCTGCTACAAGCAGGATAAAGTAAATCAAGAAACCGGTGTTTACTGATAAGCCAAGGTTATTTACAGCAAATAAGTCAACCCATGAACCTAAATTCACTATTCCCGGGATGTATATAAAGATTAAAAACAACAGAATGGCGGCAGCAATTCCAAACACCCTGATAAATCCTTTGGTGCTTTTATTTCCTGATTTAAAATATACCACCATGGCAATTGCCGGGATGGCCAGGAGGTTTAAAAGGTGTACCCCAACGGATAATCCCAAAAGGAAAAAGATAAGCAATATCCAGCGGACGGAGCCGGGCTTTTCAAATTCCTCCTCCCATTTTAATATCAGCCAGAATACGGCAGCTGTAAATAAGGAAGAAGTGGCATACACCTCTCCTTCAACTGCAGAAAACCAGAAACTGTCTGTAACTGCATAAGCAAGTGCACCTACAAAGGCACCGGTAAGCACCTGAAAATTCCGGTAAGGACTTCCTTCCGGGACAATTTTTTTAATCAACCAAACAATGCTAAGGAAAAGGAAAAAGATAGTAAACGCACTGGCCAGGGCCGAGAGAAAATTCACCATCATCGCTACTTTGGTAACATCGCCCATGGCCAGCATAGAAAACAACCTGCCAAGCAAAATAAACAGGGGAGCTCCGGGAGGATGTGCTATTTCAAGCCTGTATGCACAGGCAATGAATTCACTGCAATCCCACAAACTTGCGGTGGGTTCAAGGGTAAGCATGTAAATGGTAAGTGCAATGGCAAAAGCAATCCATGCACCCAGGGTATTAACTGATAAGTTTCTCATATTCTGCACAATAAAAATTACCTGTATAAAACAGGCATCAAATTTAATGGCTTTTATTTTGTTTCTATAGCATAGGCCGGTTTTTTTTAAAAGATTTTCTTCTTTGGAAATAATAATATCTTTTTAGGGAGCGTATAAGGAATGGAATTGCACAAAACTGTGCTGTAGCATCAATTTTTATTTCTTAATTTGTTGCTTGTGCGGATAATATAATTGTCATTTATACGTAATTCCTTATTATATGAAAACGTTCTTCCATTTTTTATAACATTTATTCCGTTAATAGCTGCAATTTAGTTTGTGTTAAAATAAATTTTGGCTTAATATTGCAGCGAAAAGCACATTAAGATTCAAATTGTAGTTAAATAACTGTTTTAATTTTTTACCGTTCGCAAAAACTCAATTATTATACGCTTGCACCGGAAATATGGCATATGTATAATGAACATATTGTTAAATTTTTGTTACCGCAATAATATTTTTTTTAATTAATGATAAATGTCATCTTTTTTAACGGCTCATTCCTATAACCAAAGTTTACATTTGCACGTATGATTTGAGCAACTGAGTTTTAAGAGTGATTTTAGTTGATAATTCTAAAGAAAAACAAAAAAATAAACAGGCACATCATGATTTTTGAACGAAGTAATAGTCCCCGGTGGCTCGTTTTTATATTAGATTTAGGGATATCCTTATTTTCTTTTTTACTGGCCTATTTTTTAAGATTTAACTTCACCATTCCTGCTGAGTATACCGCCACATTTCATTATGTAATACCGGTATATATAGCCGTCAGAGGGTTAAGCTTTTATCTGGGGAGCACTTATTCGGGAATAGTCAGGTATACCAGCATCAGGGATGCAGAACGTATTTTCATGGTAATCAGCTTTGGATCACTCGCTTTTATCCTCATTAACCTTGTCAGTCGTTTTATTTTTAACCAGGGATATGTTATCCCCCTTTCGGTATTGGCCATTGAATTTATTACTTCGGTTTATTTTTTAACCATCCTGCGCTTTGTTGTAAAATTCCTTTACCAGGAATTAATATTTAAGGAAAAAAAGCAGGAGAGAGAGAAAGTTGTAATTTTTGGTTCTCGGGAACTGGCTGTGCTGACAAAACGTGCCCTTGATCTTGATTATGTAAGTAATTACAAGGTTGTGGCTTTTATGGATTTTCGCGAAAAGCGCATTGGAAACAAGGTGGAAGGCCTCACCATTTATAGTATGAGCCACCTGCACAAAGTAGTGCAGAAACATAATATTACCACGGTTATCATTGCCAAAAGCAGGTTGCGCGCTGAAATTAAGCGGGAATTGGTTGAGGATTGTATGGCTTTGGATATAAAGGTACTGACAGTACCGAGTGTGAAAAACTGGATCAATGGTAAGCTGAGTGCCAATCAAATACGGAATATTAAAATTGAAGATCTTTTGGAAAGAGATCCCATTATTTTGGATACCACTTCCATACGGGAAAGAATTTTTGATAAAACCGTGCTTGTTACCGGTGCTGCCGGCTCTATCGGGAGTGAAATGGTGCGTCAGATTGTGAAATATTATCCGAAAAAACTTATCATGCTCGATCAGGCTGAGTCTCCGCTTTACGAGCTTGAGATGGAAATTAACGAGATGAAAAATATATGCCCCACTTCTATTGTTATTGGGGATATCTCGAATAAAGCACGCATGGTGAAGGTTTTTGAAGAAAACAATCCTGATATCGTGTACCATGCAGCAGCCTATAAGCATGTGCCAATGATGGAGTCCCACCCGGTAGAGGCGATACAGAATAATGTAATGGGTACACGCATTCTTGCTGATCTGGCCATGCGCTACAAAGTTGACCGCTTTATCATGGTATCAACCGATAAGGCCGTAAACCCCACGAACATTATGGGCGCTTCTAAAAGGATTGCTGAAATTTACATTCAGAGCTTAAACAAACTTTGCTCCACAGACTTTATCACCACACGTTTTGGCAACGTGCTGGGGTCAAACGGCTCTGTAATTCCACGTTTTAAGAAGCAAATAGAGCAGGGTGGACCCATTACAGTAACCCATCCGGATATTACCCGTTTCTTTATGACTATTCCCGAGGCCTGCCAGCTTGTTTTGGAAGCCAGTGCCATGGGGCATGGGGGAGAAATATATGTGTTTGATATGGGCAAGTCAATAAAAATTGCCGATCTGGCCAAAAATATGATAAAATTCGCAGGTCTTGAACTTGGTAGAGATATACAAATAAAATTCACAGGTCTGCGTCCGGGTGAAAAACTTTACGAAGAATTGCTCAGTGATAAGGAAAATACATTACCTACCCATAATCCGCAGATTATGGTTGCCAAAGTTCAGAGTTACGATTTTGATATGGTCATCCAGGAGTTAAACCGCTTTGTGTTTCCATTGCGATCCAACGACAACTACGGTATTGTAAAAATCATGAAGGAACTGGTGCCTGAGTTTAAGAGCAAAAATTCTGAGTACGAAAAAATTGATACTGAAATGAGCCTGCGAAGAAGTTCCGGCTCCTGATGTTTATATCAAAATAAGGTTTAATTTTCTTAAATTTGTAGCTGCAGGCATCCCGGTTCTTTACAATAAGCAACTTCAACCAACTGATATCCGCAAATGGCAGTTACCCAACATATGCATAAGCACACGATTTGCTTTTTCAACAGCAATAAAGCATGGGGTGGAGGAGAAAAGTGGCATCTGCAGCACGCCGTTTACCTTCGCGATATGGGTTATCCTGTAGTTGTGGTAACAGGCAAAAGGAGTGCCTTGTATGAAAAGGCTAAAAAAAAGGGGTTGCGGGTAAAATCTTTCCATATTTATAATCTCAGCTTTCTTGACCCTTTTTTCATCGTATACGTAGCATCCTTTTTCCTGAGAAACAAGGTGGAAACCGTTATTTTTGGTTTATCGAAAGACGTAAAAACCGGTGGTATTGCTGCACGCATGGCAGGAATTAAAAAGAGAATTTACCGGCGCGGCTCAGCTGTACCCGTAAGGGATTCGCTGCTAAACAGGTTTCTGTTCCGCCATATTCTTACTCAAACCGTGGCAAATTCAGTGTGTATACAACAGGCCATATTAAAAAATAACCCAAAGTTAATCCCTGCGGATAAGTTGAGGCTGATTTATAACGCGGTGCAGCTTCCCCAAAATGAAACAACAACAATTTTAAAAAATGACAAGGTTCAGCTTACCAATGCC
>JBEPYD010000340.1:0-4994 GCA_041641575.1 Bacteroidales bacterium | reverse complement strand
AGAGGATAGACAAAAATGCCATCCTCTTTATTGTGGGCGATACTGGATTCGAACCAGTGACCCCCTGCTTGTAAGGCAGGTGCTCTGAACCAGCTGAGCTAATCGCCCGTATTTCAATTTTTTCTTCTTTAGTTGGTCAGTGTCTCTCCCGATGTAGTCGGGATGCTCTGAACCAGCTGAGCTAATCGCCCGTAGAATTATTATATTTTCGAAACGGAGTGCAAATATAGGAGAGTATTTTTAAACTACAAAGAAATCAGACAAAAAAATAAGCTTATTTTTAATTTTGAGGTTACTAATTTTGCTTTACTGTTTTTGCTTTCAGCTCTTCAATCTCCTTCAGGTACCGTTCTTCTTTTCGTTCAAACTCTTCTTGTGAGGCTCTCATTTCCTCCATATTCTGACGCATTTCTTCCTCACGGGATTTCAGTTCTGTTGATTGTTCTTTTAATTCGAAAATGAGTTTTTCACTTTTCATACTTACTCTTATTGAGAAGAAGGCAGAATAGAGATTTTCACAAAGTTTCTTTAAAAACTCCTGGCGGTAGGGTTCAATTTTTTCAAAAGAAGCAAGCTCCATTACTCCCAGAATTTCCTTATCATAGCTTATCGGAACTAATATAGAGGCATGCACATCTGAATCGCCCAACCCTGAAGTTACGCTAACATATCCATCAGGCAAATTATTTATGTATATGGCTTCATTTTCTTTGAAGCAGGCTCCCACATTTCCTTCTCCAATTTTGAAATGAGTTTTTTTCAGACGTTTTTTATCCAGGGAGTATCCGGCTGCCATTTCAATATATTTATCATCTGAATCATCATCATTTAAAATGTAGATTGCTCCAAACTCCACATTCATATATTTAATAAGCTCTGTTAGTATGTTCCTGGAGAGGAACTTCATGTTATCTTTATATTGGCTGATAATTTCATTGAATTTTACCATTCCCTGGGTATGCCATTTTAACTGGTTCTCCCTGTTTTCACGTGCTTCCAGATCTGTTTTAAATTTTTCAAGCGCTGAAGTCTGCTCCTGCAGTTTTTGCTGCTCTTTCTTTGCAATTAGCTGATGCCTTTCTTCTATGGCTAATATCTTTTTGGCATTATATCGCTTAGTTGCTACTACAGTTATGATAAAAACAGCAAAACAGGCAATAATCACAAGCCACAAAGGCAAGGCGTATGAAGTTAAACCGGCAGATGTTTCAGGTATGGTACCCTGTCCTAATACTGGCATTATGCCGGCAAAAGAGCACACTACTATATTCAGCATCAAATATTTCCGTATTTTCTTACCTTCCTTCATATTAAATGAATTAAATTACCGAGAATAAGTTCATTTAATTTCCCTTTTGTTATTTTCAGCATTGTAAAGATAATGAAAAAGAATTCATATTGATGATGAATTAATTCAGGGAAGCAAGGCGGAACTCCTGTTTACAGTTATGGTAACTTTAGGCAAACTTTTTTCAGGCAGTGGAACAAAGATCAAGAAAACTGCTTTTTTCCTTTAAGTAGCAGCAATAATTGAAAGCTTCTAACACTTCCATCCCTGAATAAATGCCGTAAAAGCATACCAACTCAAGCTCCTCGTGCTGAATATTTTCCTCAAGGTTAAAAACCCTGAAGATAAAATCCAAATCAGCCAGAATCCCTGCTTTCGTTATCTCTGTATTTAAAAAATCGAATCCTGAATGAAAATCCGTGCAGGTATCGATATCAAATTTTTCAGCCAGGTTATATACAAATTCTACAAAAACTTCCTCCAACAGATTTTCATTTTTTAAAATGAAAATAATATTGGAAAATATTCTATGATGTCTGCTTTTCAATGTACTTTTTTTATTTTAGGCGAACTTCCTAAAAGTAGTAAAAAAAATAATACTTGATGCTTCAACTCGTTCGAGTATATTAAGAAAAAGGTGAATGATATGAACCATTCAGACGCATAAATTCTGTGTACTTATTCTTATATGTTTAAAATTATATAAAAAATTAATAAATATTATAACTTAAAGATAATTAGAACATTTCATATTTCTTTTTTGTTGAAAAATTAAACAGCGTCATGCGAGTAGTTTTATAACGCCAAATATTTTACTACATTCACACTTTATTAAATTAGCAGGGACAATGAGATTACGCGTTTTAGTTTTGGATGATAATCAGGAACATTCGGCACATCTTGCTGCATTGATTCAAGATATTCCTGATATAGAATTTGCCGGTGTTTTTCATGCAGTGCCTGAATTTATTAATGCTATTAAAGAGCAATCACCTGATTTGTTATTTGTTGACATTAAGCTGGATAAAGTGAGCGGTTTTGATGTCATCAAAAGCCTAAATCCACGTCCCCTGGTTGTATTTGTTTCTTCACATCCGGAATACGCCGTAGAAAGTTTTGATTTTGAACCTTTAAATTATATCGTAAAGCCAGTAAATTATCTTGATGTACTAAAGTCGATTGAGCGGGCTAAACGGTCGCTTCAGGGGCTACCTCACGAATACGACTATGTTTTTATTAAATCCGGGCACAGTAATTATATAAAGGTGCATTTTAAAGATATTCTTTTTGTGCAGGCTGATGGAGACTTTGTTAAAATACACACTGAGAATAAAAAAATTACAGCTTATTTTTCATTGAAACAATTTCAGAAGCACCTGCCTGATAGTTTTATTCAAACACATCGTTCATACCTGGTCAATCCTCATCAAATTGATAATTTTACAACAGAGGAAATCAGCATTAGGGATTTTAGCATTCCCATCAGTAAAAGTTACCGGCAGGAAGTGGAAAACGCATTAATAAAAAACCGGGTTATTAAACGCTGATATTTTTAGGTGGAGGAAGTAAGATTGTCACTACTGTTCCTTTACCGTTAACACTATTTATTTGAAGTTTTGCGTTGTTTAGTTTTAGCAAATTCCTGCTTATCGGAAGGCCCAGTCCGGTACTTAGTTTTTTCTTCCTCGCTGGCTTAAATCCCGGGCCTGTATCTTTGATGCGAACCTCACATATAGATTCCGACTCTAAAATATCAACATAAACTTCCCCGTTCCGCGGGGTATATTTTACTGCATTTGTGATTATATTCCTAATGGCAATACTAATCATATCTTCATCAGCAAACGCAAAGGCCTCATTATCGCCAGCATAATGAATTTGGATGTTTTTGGCAGATGCCAGGTAAGCAACCAGACCTAAGCTATGTTCTACAATTTCATGAATATCAATCACCGTTGGATTCACTTTTATTTCACCCGATTGGCGTGCTGACCAATAAAGCAGGTTGTCCAGAAGGAGCATGATCCGGTTTACCTCGCGTTGAATCTTTGTTTTGTCTTTATCCTCGGTAATGCTCTCATTTACAATGGATGTGATAGAAACCAGGGGGCTTCTGAGATCGTGCGATATAATGGTAAAGAGTTTTTCCTTGGTTGTATTTATCTTTTGTAGTTTTCTATTTGTACGTATGATTAATATGGTACCTATTACCACAACAAGTATGGCTATTACCGATATGATTAATACCCGGCGAAAAGATGAAATTTTAGCGTCAAGGTTTGTAATACCTGAAAGTAAGTCCTCGTATTTCTTATCAAATTCCATTTCCTTTATGTCCATTGCCTGACTATGTATATTGCTTTTCTCATGCATGAGCTGTTGGTTGATGGAAGATAGTACGGAGTAATTTTCTCTTTGGGAATGATAATCTGAAAGCACTTCTGAACATAACAATTTTCTATAGTGGTTATGTGGTTTAACGGCAAAGGATTCTAACCTGGCATGGTATTTTGAAAAATTCTTATAATCCTGTGTTAATAGTGCATGCCTGGCAAGGTGATACAAAAGGTGGAACTTTAGGTGGATCGATATGTCTTTATTTTGTGTTAGTGAAATAATTTCATTTTCAAATTCTGATGTAAAATCATCGCGGGAATCTGTTATTAGTTGTTTTATATTTGAATAGGGCAATTGATATTCTGCCAAAACCTTTTCTACATCAGGAAAAGAATTGGAAAGATAGGCTTCTGTATGGAGGAAAAATATCTGAAGAGCAATATCGTTATGCTTTTTTTTATCCGGATTGAGGTGAATTTTTTCAATCTTTTTCAAAAAAACATCCTCATCACCCAGAATGTGATAAATCATGCATTCCTGCCATTGAAATTCCTGCCGGAATGTATAAATGTTTCTGTCATTCTGGTATTCTTTTCCCCGGATCAGGTAGTGGTAGGCATTGGCATAATTTCCAAAATCGAAATTTTTTTGAGACAGTACCAGATAATTCTCAATGATTAGGGAATCAACAATTCTTTTATTTTCCTGGTGCAGTGCAGATATACTCAGCAGCGTTGTTTGCAGACGGAGTAAGGTTTGAAAAACTTGTAAGCTATCTGTTTCATAATGATAAAGTTCAGCAATATTCCAAAGTTTTTGCGCATATTGATTATAATCTTCAGATAGTTTTGCCTTATCAGCCTCAATAGTGTAGTAATTGATCAGGGAATCTGTATTTCTGTTAGCATACAGCTTATCTTGCAGCAACAAAATATATATGAGGAGGCCTGTATACAGGATCCGAAGAAAAATTGTATCGATATATTTTTTAATGCTTCCTTTCCTGTCCGGTATCTTCATTGCTTAAAGCTCTGCCATTTTACCAACTTCCTCCAGCACCCCCACCACCAAAGCTTCCTCCTCCAAAACCACTGAATCCGCCGCCACCACCACCGAAACTTCCGCCACCGGAGGAAAAATTGCCAAAGTGCCCTTTGTGGGAGCCGGAGCTGCCAAGCATGCCCACAAGCAGCCAGAAGGGAAGATTTCCACCTCTTCTCCTCCCCATGGTGTAACGCTTTCTGCGGCCAATAGAAGAGAGGATGGAAAACAGCATTATAATAAAAAAGATTATAAAAAAACCTATGGGTGAACCATCGTCTCCGCCGCTTCTCTGCATATAATTATTGGCGGTATATTCTCCCCGTGT
>JBEPYD010000339.1:0-5019 GCA_041641575.1 Bacteroidales bacterium | reverse complement strand
ATCACCCTGTGCGGAAACTACTGACATTTTTACGGGTACTTTCCGGTCGGCCATGGCTGCAGCCTGCGAGGCGATCTGTAAAAGTCCGCCGCAGCAGGGTACTTCCATCATCACTACTTGCAGGCTGTTGATATGGGCTTCATTTATCATGGATATGATCTTTTCTATGTATATTTCTTTTCCATTGTCCAGCTTTGGACAAGCGATAGCCAGTGCTTTTCCTTTCAGGAACTGCTGATGGAAATTTCCCATGGCAAATGCAACACAATCAGCTGCAATTACCACATCGGCATTTCTGAAATGAGGAGCCTGGGGATTGATAAGGTGCATTTGCACGGGCCATTGGCGTAATTCTGAAGGTGCTGAAGCATTTGATTCCTTGCTTATTGAGGCGCTGGCAGGATCAAAAGACATTGATTTTGAACCCGGGCATCCACCACCGCTGTTACAGTCTTTTTTTCCATGGTTATGCACTACACTTGTAACTTCACTAACAGTGAACGGAAGGGAAGCTTCATTTGCCTTCAGGTATTGAACGCCCTCTTTTAAAAAACCAGTTTCACCATGTTCCTTTAAATGCTTCAGATGCGCAATAACCGTATTTTTTCCTTTTTCAACCATCTGCTCCATAACTTTTGTTTCATTATAAGGTTCTGCTTCGCGCTTTTCTATGGATAATGCACCTGTAGGACATTCCCCAAGGCAGGCACCCAAACCATCGCACATAAGGTCGCTGATAAGCCGGGCTTTGCCATCAATCATCTGGAGAGCACCTTCATGACAACCAGGCACACAGTTTCCGCAACCATTGCATAAATTATCGTCTATTTTAACTACTTCTCGTATCATTGTTGTAATATTGTTTTTAAATTTCTAAAACAAAAGTAGCTTCTTTGAATAGGAATTTTTGTACCATATGTTACAATGGGTAAAATTTTTAACCAATGAATGAAATTTTACAACAGTGTCCCCTGTTTATGGGATTATCCGCTGCTGAAATTGAGTTGGCATTCGGCGACATTCATTACCAGCGGAAAAATTATGCTGCAGGAAAATTAATTGAAACAGCGGGGAAGCCATACAATGTTCTCCTTATCATTTTAAAAGGCAGTGTAAAGGGAGAAATGATGGATTATTCAGGAAAAATTTTAAAGATTGAGGATATTAGTGCCCCAAAACCACTTGCCACTGCTTTTTTGTTTTGCAAGAACAATAAGCTACCGGTAGATATTATCGCCAATACCGATGTGGAATTGTTACTCCTGCATCGTGAATCAGTGATTAAACTGATGCAGGTGAACAGTAGGTTTTTGCAGAATTTTTTAAATGCGGTGTCAAACCGTGCCCAGTTTTTATCAGATAAATTGCGGTTTTTATCTTTTAAAACCATTCGTGGTAAACTGGCCAATTACTTGTTAGATCTTTCTGAGGGAAAAAACGTGGAAATTGTGTTACCCCAGAGCCAGGAGAAAATTGCTGAATTATTTGCTGTAACAAGGCCGTCGTTGGGCAGGATTATGGCTGAGTTTAATGATAAGGGATACATTATTACCAGGGGTAAAACTGTTCGGATTTTGAATTCAAATAAACTCAAACAGATCGTTGAGTAAGCCATTGGCCGAATAGATTAGCAGTTTAATCAGAAAGGATATCCAATGGCAATGTTCAGCACCAGATCATTAAATTGCAGATCATCAATTACCCAACGCTCACCCTCGCTTTTGTATGGTGTGCGGATAGGTACACCTATATCGAAACGTAGTACAAGAAGGCTAATATCCAGGCGTAAGCCAAAACCAGTTCCCATGGCCAGCTGATTATAAAATTCATTCCATTTGAATTGTCCTCCTGGTTTTTCATCATCTTCGTTCAAAAGCCATACGTTACCCACATCAAAGAAAAAAGCGCCATTAAAAAGTTTGTATATGTCAAACCGGTATTCAAGGTTTGCTTCAAATTTCATCTCCCCGCTTTGTTCAAATGAATAAATATTCATGGTGTCGGGTTCATAAGTACCTGGGCCAATTGATCGGCTGTTAAAAGCCCTGATACTGCTGGTGCCACCAATAAAAAACTGGCGGTTATAAGGCAAAGTACGGCTGTTTCCGTAAGGATAACCAATACCTAAAATCAGTCGGTGTGCAATACTTGATTTGCGCATGTGGTAGTAGAAACGGATGTCTGTTTGTGCCCGGGCAAATTGAGAAAAAGGTGTGCCCAGAAATTCTCCCTCATCACTTGAGGTATTAATATCGTTGACCAGGCTTAAAGTGTTTCCGGCCAGTTCGGCATTTGCATTTAAATATGTACTAAACGTACCATTTTCTTCATCACCGGTAGTTTGCTGATAAGAATAAAGCAGGCCAAGAATAAATTGCTCGCGGAAGCTGCGTTCGAGCAAAGGCCGCTCTTGAAGAAGGGAATCAAACAAAGTGGTACGGTTTGTTAAATTTATATAATTTGTATTTAATGGATAAAGGCTATGTTGTTTGTTCCTTGTTTCCTCCCAAATATATCCCCATGAAAGACTAACTGAATTCATGCTAAAATACCTGCTTCTTTTTGTAATAGAATTGTCAGAGCTTACTTTTGATTTTGGCATGTATCTTTTGCCTAGCCAGTTTTCAGGTTTAAGAAATGGGAAAATAAATCTTGGAAAAACAAGTTCGCTTTCCAGACCTAATTCATAAGAGTTCAAACCTTCCTGTTCCGTATTTAGCTGTGTTTCAAATCCTGCATTGGCATTCACCTGAAAATGTTCTGCACCACCAATAAAATTACGGTCGCGGTAAATTACTTTTAGGTTAGGTCCGGTATAATCATTTGATTTGGTCACTGCCTGAAGTTCCAAACGAATGGTTCGGGGTATCTGTCGTGTTAAATAAACATTCCCATTAAGGTATGCGCTATCTGAATTTTCATCCCGGGAGAAATCCATGTTCACAAACTGAAAAATTCCCAATCCCATCAGCTTGTTCAGTGTGTAATTATGAGAACTCAATTTATATATTTCGCCCGGCTCCAGAAGCATAGAACGGGTAATTGGGGCGGGACGGACATAAAAATCATCATAAATAAGGTGAAAATTTTCATGCTCTACAGTATCTCCCTTTAATGAGTCTGTGTTGCCTGGTTCATGAGACATATGCAGATACATGTCGTCTATTGTCCACACTTTGGTTGCCTCTTTGGGTGTGTTTTCCGGGTATTCCAGATAGAGGTCTACCAGGTGTTCATCACCATTAATGGCTGTATCAATTTTATAAATCAGGTAATTTGGATTGAAATAATAATACCCATTGTTTTTAAGTAATGCGTTTAAACGTTCCCGTTCCTCTCTTAAATTTTCCAGCAGGTATTGCTGACCCTCATTTAGGTTTGATTGATCACGATTTTCGTAGATTAATTTATTCATCTCATTACCTAAAGTGTCCGGCCATATGAGTGTATCTATATGAAATGCATCCCGTGTGTTCACATTAAAAATCAGGTTTACTTTTCTGTCGTCTGTTTCCTTCTCAACTTCTACTTCATTTAGAAAATAGCCATTATTGAACAGCAGGTTTTTGAAATTTCTTTCCGTAACATCGGCAAAACTGCTTTCATAAATTTCAGGTGGTTCTCCAAGACTGTACTTTACCCAGTGTTTAAATCCCTCTTCAGGAATATCTTCCGGATAAAGCGAATAGAACCAGGGTTTTATGCGTATAAAACCAAGTGTTTTGCTTGTAGGCTCAGGTTCAACGGCACTTCTTAGTTTATTTTTTATATCGCGTTTTTCAAAGAATCCACTGGGTGTTTCTATGTTAATTTCTGCATCATTGTAAAGCATTTCTCCTTCCTCAAGATACCTTGAGGGTTTGCACGATACTGCCATGATTAAAAGCAGATAGAACCATATTTTAAAAAAATACTTATTCATTGTTTTCGTCCCCAGTTTCTTCATCAACAATATTTTCTTCCTCTTCTTCAGGGTTAAATATTTCAGAAAATTTGTAAAAATCTTTATTATATAAAATGGAAACACCAGTACGGTTTACTTCGCCATCAATAACATCTTCAAATTCAGTTTTATTAAAAGCACGCAGGCGGATATTTCCCGAAGGAGTTACCAGGTATTCTACAGAAACGTCTCCGATAATTCCGCTTCTGGTGCCGGCGGCGCGCTGTTGTTGTTGGTCGTCAGAGAAAGAATAAGCGCTTCCCACACTGATTACCAGCCGATCATCAAACAAAGATTTTGAAACATCCAGCTGCACCTGCGTATTGTCCAGCATGCCCTGGTCTGTTTCTTCCATGTTCTCGTACGAGTCAATGTCAAGGTTGATATCGAAACCTTCCACATAGGCTTCTGCAAAACGATTAAGCTGATCAGATACCAGGTTGTTTAATCCTTTGCGGGCAGTAGTATTTATTTGTTGGCCCACGCCTTCACCGGCAAACATCTCCGGCTCCATAAACTGTTTGAAAAGCAGCAGGGAAAATACCTGTTTATTACGTGCAGATTCATCCTGGTTATAATTTTGAATAACTGCTGCTACTTCAGTTCCCTGAAGAGGATCGGGATACCCTAATTCAAATGACAGCTCAGGCGAAAGTAGTTCCCCGGTAACTTTTAAGTACACGTAAAAGGGTTGGTTGCTGGTGTATAAATCGGAATCTCCACCTGCATCACCTGCAAGCAATGTGGAAGGCTTGGCTTCTACCGTATAAATAGCCGTTAAATTTGCTGTAGCACCTAACAGCTCTCCATTCCAGGCTATATAACTGCCTTCTTCAATTGTGAATTCCCGACGCAGAAATTCGTAAAGTTTAAGCTCGTATAAACCATCTTCAATGGTGTATCTTCCAACCATGGTAAGTTCTCCATTCTTGCTTTTTTGCAAACTCATATTTGCACTGCCATGCAGGGTCATTTGTTCTTCTGAAATCGGGTCGAGTTGTATACGAATGGTGGCTTCCGGATTTAAATTCAGGTTTGCATTTAAGGCAATGCCTCTGAGTTGTTCGGCTTCAGCT